>JARFRG010000206.1 GCA_029287375.1 Boseongicola sp.
ACTTGTTGACGTTTTCAAGCTTGAGGGCAGTCATGCGCTATCTCCCAGAGATATGGTTTGTCCGGTGCGGATGCTTTCATCTGCCGCAAGACAAATGCGAAGCGACTGCACCGCGTCGTTCATGTGACGCGTGAGGTCTGAGTCGCTTATTATTGCCTCGACGATCCAACCCTGCTCGGTGTCGCACAAGGCCTGATGGCCGGGCTCGTCGGGCAGGTCGATCATTTGGTCGTCACCGGGGCGGTGCAACAAAAGGCCCCCGACACGCGTGTGGCCGTCGACATCGTCGGACGCGCCTTTGTCTGCGTCGGTAATCGAGACTGCCCCGTTCGGGCTGACAACATCTTTCACGAAGAATGCGGTCTCCGACATCATCGGTCCCCATCCAGCCTCGTACCAGCCGACAGAACCATCTTCGAAGATTACCTGAAACTGGCCGTAGTTATACATGTCGGATGCGATCTCGTCAGACAGACGCAATCCCATGCCATGGACACGCAGCGGCCTGGCATCGGTGATCTGGCACATCACATCGACGTAGTGGACACCGCAATCGACCAACGGGGACGTTGTTTGCATCAGCGCATTATGTGCTTCCCATGTTGGACCGGCGGATTGCTGGTTCAGGTTCAGGCGAAAAACATATGGCCCCCCAAGGTTACGCGCCTCTGCGATAAGACGCTGCCAACTTGGGTGATGGCGCAATATATAGCCAACACCTAGCTTACGGTTCAATCGTCTGGCGGCGCTCACGACGCGTTCAGCGTCAGCGACAGTTCCGGCAAGCGGCTTTTCAACGAAAACGTGGGCACAGGCCTCCATCGCCGCGACGGCGTAATCAGCGTGCGTGTCCGTATAGGTGGCAATAACAACCAGATCGGGGGACGTTTGCGCCAGTGCCTCCTCGAAGTTTTCAAACAGCGGATAGCTGGCAAGCTCTGCAGGCAATTCAACCTTGGAGCGGTTTACCAGCCCAACAATAATGGTGCCGGGATGGGTGTGATGGGCAAGCGCGTGGCTGCGCCCCATTGTGCCGAGGCCGGCGATGAGAACCCTCATTTGACTGCTCCTGACGTGATACCGCGGATAAGTTGCTTGGAGAAGATCACATAGAGGACCATCACCGGCAGGATCGCCATCGACAGCGCTGACAATACTGCGTTCCAGTCTGTCACGAATTGTCCGATAAAGACCTGACTTCCGAGGGTCAGCGTCTTAACTTCTTCTGCGGGGGCAAGGATCAGCGGGAACCAAAGGTCGTTCCAGATCGGGATCATGTTGAAAACAGCAACGGTCGCCATGGCGGGACGCACGAGCGGCAAGACAAGACGAAAAAAGATTTTGTACTCGCTCAAACCGTCAATGCGCCCGGCGTTCTTTAGGTCATCGCTGACACCCTTCATGAACTCTGAGAGAATGAAGACAGCAAGAGGCAAGCCCTGCGCGGTGTAAACCAGGATGAGCGCGGTTAGGGTGTTCACGAGGCCCGTTGAAACCATCATTTCCAGAATCGCAACCGTACCGATGCGGATTGGGATCATGATGCCGAGCGCCAGGTAAAGCCCCATAAGCGTGTTGCCTTTGAACCGATATTCGGCAAGCGCAAAGGCTGCCATCGATCCAAAGAGCAGGATCAGAGTGAGAGACACGACGGTGACAATCATTGAGTTTTGAAAATAAAGGAAGAAATCCCCCTGTTTGAAGACCGTCTCATATCCGATCAGAGAGAAGCTCTCGGCATTTGGCAAAGCAAGTGGATCGCGAAAGATCGCCTTGCGGGTCTTGAAGCTGTTGATAAGGATTACAAATACCGGGAACAACGCGATGATCGTGTAGGTTATAAGTACGGCGTGGGCGGCAATTGTTGTGCCGGACGTGCGCGGGGATTTGGTCATCGTCACGCTCCTTAGAACTGGTAGCTGCGCAGGCGGCGCTGGATACCGAAAAGGTAGATACAGACCCCAACGAGGATGATGCCAAACATGGCCGATGCGATGGCTGACCCCATGTGAGGGTCGCCCAGTTGCAACTGAAACCCAAAGAAAGTGCGGTACATGAATGTCCCGAGGATATCGGTCGAGAAATCAGGCCCGGCCAGCGCACCCTGTGCGGCATAAATCAGATCAAACGCGTTAAAGTTGGCAACGAAGGTCAGGATCGAGATGATACCGATGGATGGCAGGATCAGCGGAAGTTTGATTTTCCAAAAGGCGGACATGCTGGTGATCCCGTCGCATTCGCCTGCCTCAAGAATTTCGTCCGGGATCGATAAGAGCGCGGCGTAAATCAGCATCATAGGGATGCCGACATATTGCCAGACCGAAACAAGGCTGAGAGTGGTAAGTGCGTATTCTTCTTTGCCAAGCCATGGCTGGTAGAGGAATTTCAAGCCAATCGCGTCCAGCATTCCTGGAGCAATTCCCCAGATCGGCGACAAGATCAGCTTCCACGCAAAACCCACGATGACAAAGGACAGGATCGTCGGAATGAATATAGCGGAGCGGTAGAACGCTGAAAAACGCAGTTTTGGCGAGGACAGGATAGCGGCGAGCGCAACACCAATCGGATTTTGCACCAGCATGTGAATGAGAAAGAACCAAGCGTTGTTGCCCAGCGCGTTCCAAAACTGATCAGACCAGATGGCATTGCCGAACAGGGTTCGGAAATTATCTAGCCCGACCCAAACGCGCGCCTGATCAATCTCTGTGAACAGCGACAGACGCAGTGTGTTGAAAAGCGGGTAGATCATCACCGCAGTATAAACGAGGACGGCGGGTGCCAGGAAAACAGCTATATGCCATCTGACTTTACCTTTTGAATTCGCCATCTCATTTTCCTTCGCGATAGATCAGGTAACTCCCCCGGGCGGGGAGGATCGCCCGGGGGGATTGTACGACGCGCGCTTACTGCTGCGGTGCGTACCAGCTTGCCAAACCGTCCTGGAGACGCTTGCCGGCATCTTCGGGGCTCTCGTCGCCCTTGATCACCGCAACCGATGCGTTCCAGGTGTCATTCTCAAGGTTTGGAGTGCCGCGCGACAGGATCTGATAGGTCGAGCGGATCGAGCTTTCGCATTTGCTGCGCCATGAGATAAATTCCTGTGCAAGCGGGTCTTCCAACGCAACGGAAGCATTGGACAGCGGGAAGAAGCCCGGCAGAGAGTTCGCGAAGATATTTGAAAACTCCGACGACGCGACCCAGTTGAGGAAGGTTTTGGCTGCCTCAGGATTGTCGCTGGCTGCGTTCATTCCAATGCCGATGTCGGTGTGGTCAGAGATATAGCATGTGTCGCCTGCATTCGCGACAGGTGGGTTGAAGGCACCCATCTCAAAGTCGGCCAATCCGTTAAAGCCCGAGATTTCCCATGAACCAGCCGGATAGATTGCGGCGCGACCAAGGGTAAAGATGTTCTGGCTGTCAGGATAGGTTTGCGCTTCAAATCCGTCGCCCAGATAGTCGCCCCATTTCGCCAGTTGACGGAACGGTGCAATCCATTCTTCATCAGTCAGCTTTTGGTCACCTGCAATCAGAGCGTTTCGGCCTTCTTCGCCTTTCCAGTAGTTCGGGCCGATGTTGTTGTAGCCCATCGTAGCGGCTTCCCACTGGTCGTTTGTACCCATCGCCATTGGAATATAGTTGCCGTCAGCCTTGATCGCCTCGAGAGCCGCAAAGAATTCGGCTTCGGTTGTTGGCACGTCGATCCCAACTTCTTCAAAGGCATCCTTATTATAGATAAAGCCGTGGATCACGCTGGCCATCGGCACACAGAAGGTCGCGCTGCCATCGTCCGTAGACCAGCCCGACTTAGCGACGCTCGAGAAATTCGACATTCCGTCAAGGTCGCTGAGATCGGCCAAATGGCCCGCATCATAAAGCGCCAACGACGCGTCAAATGGCCGACATGTTATGATGTCGCCTGCGGATCCTGCATCAAGCTTAGAATTGAGCACCGCATTGTATTCCGCCGGAGCGGACGGCGTGAATTTGACTTTGATTCCGGGGTTTTCGGCTTCGAATGCCGGAATGATCTTGTCCTGCCAGATGGCCAGATCATCATTGCGCCAGCTTTCGATGATCAATTCGGCATCCTGCGCGGTTGCGGCTGTCGCGCCGAGAAGCGTCGTGACAAGCAGCGCGCCTTTCAATGTCGTGGTTTTCATAAGTATCTCCCTAGGTTGGACTACAGATTGTTTTCGTTCTGAGCGTGATCCGACAGGCATTTTCGCAAATGCCCATCGGCCTTTTCTAAGCGTTGTCGTGCAACATCCATGTCGACGCCGGAGGCGACAAGAACAGCGAGTTTGGTATCGAAACTGCTGGCCCGCAAAGCCGTATCAGCAGCGTTTTCGGTTACTCCCGCGACTTGCGCGACGATGCGCGACGCGCGCTTGCGCAGCTTGATATTGTCGGCGACGAGGTTGACCATGAAACCGCTATGGACATGCCCCAAAAGAATACCGGCCTGTGTGGACAACATGTTTAATGCCACTTTCTGCGCGGTCCCTGCCCCAAGTCGCGTCGATCCTTCGACGACTTCCGGGCCTGTCGGCAAAGCGATGGCAACGTCCGCCAAATCAAGCAATGGCGAGCCGGTGACATTGGCAACGGCTATGACCATGTTGCCGCGCGCCTTGGCGGCACGGGCAAATGAAAGTGTGTAGGGGGTTGTCCCGCTTGCGCTGACAGCAACGCAGACGTCATCGCTTGCCATCGCTTGGGCCGCTTTAGCCGCGCCGTCGACCTCGTCTTCGACGTCGCCAGGCATCACGCCATCAACCGGCACGCCGCCCGCCATACAGATCCGTATTTGGCTTTGAGTAATTCCGAAAGTGCCGGGAAGCTCACAAGCGTCCGCAAGCGCCATGAGTGCTGAGCTTCCAGCAGCAACATAGTGCAGCGTTCTGCCGGTCGACAGTGCCAGCGCTATTTGCCCGGCAGCTTCGTCAATTTCACCTTGCGCAGACGCGACCGCATCAAGAGCAGCGCCATGAGACGCGAGCATGGCGGACAAAGCGCTTTCGCGCCCAAGCTCGTCAATCGGCCACTTTGCCCCTGAATGTCGCCCACTGTGCCGCACGTCGATTCCCCCGCGTTTGAAATAACAATACCGAAATAATACCTATTGTCTACCATTTTTTGAATCCACCGGTGATTTCGTCGAAATCTAAGCCCAATTTTGATATTGGATGTGTTTTGGACTATTATTTTTTTAAAAGGTAGTTTATAGGTATTACATGACTAGGGCAGGCGAATACCACCTATGCGCCGTGGATGGCGGCGGAACCGGGTGCCGGGCGGCAATCGCGGGTCTGGACGGAACGATACTTTCGCGGGCCTCCGGTGGCCCCGCTAACTTTGCGACCAACGCGTCTCAGGCGGTGGAAAACGTCCGCGGCGCCGTGCGATTTGCTGCGGCGCAATTGGGCTTTGATGACACCAAAATGCGCGGCCTGATTGCTCATGTGGGGCTTGCGGGAATCATGACAGAAGCAGATTCTCTCGCCGTCGCATCGCAGCTGCCATTTGATATTTGTCGTGTCTCCGACGACCGTGAGATCTCGGTTATTGGCGCGCTTGGCGCCTGCGACGGTGCGACAATCGCCATTGGCACAGGGTCTTTTGTGGCGGCGCGCCGGGGCGGTCAAATTCGCTACTTCGGCGGATGGGGTCTGAGCGTTGGCGATCAGGCCTCTGGCGCGCGCCTTGGTCGCGCCCTTCTGGAAAGAACGCTGCTTGCGGTAGACGGGCTGGGCGAAGAAAGCGATCTGACCCGAGGAGTCCTGTCCCGGTTCGGCAACTCACCTGCAGAAATCGTTGCCTTCGCCGCCACCGCAAGGCCTGCGGACTATGCGGCATTAGCCCCGGAAATTGTGCAGTCTGCCAGTGCAGGCGACGTCGTCGGACAGGCATTGATGACATGCGGCGCGCACTATCTGAATGCCGCGCTCGCCGCATCAGGCCTTAGGGGTGACGAAGTCATCTGCCTGATCGGCGGCATAGGTCCACATTACACGCCCTTCCTTGCGGCAGAATATCGTGACCGCATCCGCCCCGCCAAAGGTTTGGCGCTAGACGGTGCGCTACAGCAGGCCCGGCTGAGAGCAGAAGAAATGGAGAGCCAGCAATGAGCGTTGCAGAATTTCTCGAACCTTCTGCCTGGTTTCGCCCCGACGCAGGGCCAAGATACGTTCAGCTGCGCCAACGTCTCAGCGAAGGCGTCACGAAAGGCGTCCTTTTGCCCGGCAGCCCGCTTCCGGCAGAGCGCGAGATCGCGTCTATCACAGACTTCTCGCGCGTCACGGTCCGCAAGGCGATCCAGTCGCTCGCTGACGAGGGGACGATTGTACAAAAACAAGGATCGGGATCATTCATCTCGTCAAAGCCCGAACGGATCGAGCAAAAGCTCTCTCGTCTGACATCTTTTTCAGAAGATATGACGCGGCGCGGAAAGACCTCAACGTCGCGATGGCTTGAACGCGGGATTTTCATGCCATCGCCTGCCGAGATGACATCGCTCGGGTTGTCATCTGACGATTCTGTGTCTCGCATCGTTCGCCTGCGCCTTGCGGACGGGGAGCCGATGGCGATCGAGCGCGCGTCGCTTCCAACCGATATACTCCCCAATCCGCTGGCCGTGGAAACATCGCTGTACGAAGTTCTTGAAAAAGGCGGCCATCGTCCAGTCCGCGCCCTTCAATCTATTTCGGCAATCAATATTCCCGCAAAAGATGCCGAGCTTCTTGCCGTTCCACCCTTGGACGCCGGATTGCGAATCGAACGGACGTCATATCTTGAAAGCGGGCGGGTCGCAGAGTTCACGCAGTCGCTTTACCGCGGCGACGCATACAACTTTGTTGCCGAGCTTAGGATTCCAAAGGAATAGTCATGCCACCCGAAACGCATATGCGCCGCGAAATATTCGAAATTCCCGCCGCCGTCGAAAACCTTCTCTTGCAAGGGCAGGCTGATATGACTGCAACAGCCGACGCTTTGCGTGAACGGGATCCTGCTTTCATGATCTCGGTTGCGCGCGGATCCTCTGATCATGCGGCCAAGTATTTCAAGTACGCATGCGAACTTCTGACCGGGACACCCGTCGCCTCTATTGGACCCTCCGTCGCGTCAATCTACGAACGCGACCTCAGACTGAGCGGCAGTGCCTGCATCGCCGTGTCGCAATCCGGCAAGAGCCCCGACATCGTGCGGATGGCGGAAATGGCCCGCAGACAAGGTGCCTTGAGTATCGCGATGACGAACCATCCCGAGAGTGATCTGGCGCGGGCCTCGACGCATACTCTCAACTTGCACGCTGGCGCGGAGGTTAGCGTGGCTGCAACAAAGACATTCGTGACTTCGCTCGTTTCCGCAATTTGGCTGCTGGCCGAATGGCGAAAGGACACTGAGCTACTTGCGGCCATTCGCGAGCTTCCCAAGGCAATTGAGAAAGCCGCAGTCGCCGATTGGAGCGCGCTTGCGAGCCAAATCGCTGACAGGCCATCGATCTACTGTCTCGGGCGCGGCCCTGCCCTTGCGGTTGCAAACGAGGCTGCGCTTAAGTTCAAGGAAACCTGTCAACTACACGCCGAATCCTATTCGTCAGCCGAAGTTCTCCACGGCCCCGTTTCGATCATTGACCAAGGGTTTCCGATCCTTGCTTTGTGTTCTGCGGACCTGGCTGAAGCTGCCCTTGCGGATGTGGCTGATGAGATTGCGCGAAAGGGCGCGATGGTATTCGCGACATCCGACAAGGTACGTCTGGCCGCGCCGCTCTCTAGCGTACGAACGTCCCACCCGCTGACCGACCCAATCGCGCTGATTGTCTCTTTCTATGCGATGGTCGAACAGGTCGCGCGGTCGCGTGGTATCAACCCAGATGAGCCTCGCCATTTAAGGAAGGTCACTGAAACGGTATGATCAAACGAGCTATCATCGGCTCCGATATATTCGACGGGCAGACTTTGCACGCAGGCAAGGCACTTTTGCTGGATGGCGACAGCTTTGCAGGCGTCGCGGACACCAACCAAATCCCGAAGGCGTATTTGACCGAGACTTTGGGTCCGGGAACTTTGATGCCTGGGTTTGTCGATCTTCAGGTCAACGGTGGTGGCGGCGTCATATTCAATGACGACACGACCGTGGGCGGCCTGCGGACCATTGCCAGCGCTCATGCTACACTGGGGACCAAAGCGCTGCTGCCAACCTTGATCACCGATACGCCGCGCAAGACACGCGCTGCGGTGGATGCGGTCGAAGCAGCAATTGCCGACGCCGTGCCTGGCATCATCGGAGTACACCTTGAGGGTCCGCACCTGTCTGTCGCCCGCAAAGGCGCGCATGACCCGGCACTTATCAGGCCTATGACCGCTGAGGACGAAGAGTTTTTGTGCGATGCCGCGCGCAGGCTACCGAATATCATGGTGACCGTTGCGCCTGAAAATGTCACGACATCACAGATTTCCCGTCTCGCCAACGCCGGAGTGATCGTGTCGCTTGGTCACACGGATTGCAGTTTTGCCGAAGCTCAGTCGGCTTTTGTGGCAGGCGCGTGTTGTGTCACACACCTATTCAATGCCATGAGCCAATTAGGCAACCGGGAGCCCGGATTGGTCGGGGCCACGTTAACAACACCCAACGTATCAGCCGGTCTTATCGCAGATAGCATCCATGTGCATGCCGCAGACATGCAAATAGCGATTTCATCAAAACCTGAACCGGGAAGGATCTTCCTTGTCACCGACGCAATGTCCACTGTCGGCTCTGATATTCGTGAATTCTATCTGAACGGTCGTCGGGTACGTCGCGAGAATGGACGCCTTGCGCTGGACGATGGCACGCTCGCGGGTGCTGATCTGGACTTTCCGACTGCGCTAACGGTTCTAACCCAAAAAGTGGGAATTTCCAAAGCCACGGCCTTTGCCATGGCAACGTCCTACCCAGCGCGGCTGCTGAAGGATGCAATGGGTTTCGGCACGTTTGAGGTCGGTAAGACCTGCAACGGTGTTCACATCGACCTCGCTAATCGCTGCAGGCCTCTTTAGCTCTTCGGCTGACGAGAATGCCCCCCTCGCGGCATCGAATATTCATCTGAACGCGTTCAGTATCGTGTGGCGTCTTTCGCTTTCTACGGCCCTTTGGCAGCCTTTCCATCAGGAAAGAAACACGCGGACATGTGTTGAGCGCCAGTCAGAGCGGGAAGCTCCTGGCTGCATTTGTCTTGGGCTTTCCAGCAGCGGGGCGCAAACGGACACCCCTTGGGAATATCCAATGGCGATGGAATCTCTCCGCTTAGTTTGATGCGGTGCTTGCGGGCCGACGGTT
>JARFRG010000224.1 GCA_029287375.1 Boseongicola sp.
GGTTACGCAGAACAGGGCTTTCTTTGTGCGAAAGTGGCCAGTGTCGAAGCGATGTTCTACCGTATGAAGTTCACCGTGTGCCAGGACACGATCAAACCAGCCTTTGAGAATTGCCGGCGGTGCAAACCACCAAATTGGAAAGTGAAAGACCACGCGGTCCGCGCGACGTAGCTTGTCAATTTCCAATCTGACGTCCGCGGGTAAAAGCTGCAGATCGGCGGCCTCTTCTTGTGCTTTGAGGGCATCGAAACAGGTGTCAGATTGCCGGTGAGGATAATGGCGAGCGCGTTCGACGGGGTCGAAATTCATGGCAACGAGATCAGAAAACAAAACTGTATCGCCCATGGCTTCGCAGGTGTGTCTGGTCGCGTCTGCCCACGCACCGTTGAAAGAGCGCGGATCAGGATGTGCCAGAACAATCAAAGTCGTGGTCAATGCAGGCTCCGAACTATCTTGTGAACGATTTTGTGCCCTCAAAATGCGGTCGAAGGCCCCGGCAACGCAAGAGTCGCATGGTCAGGCGTCGCGGGCAACAAAGTCCACCTGAAATTGTGAGGCCAAACTCCGCAATCCGTCATCGGGGCAACCCGTTTCGAAATCTACTAAACCAGTAAAGACGAATAGAGAGGTATTTGATTTGCGTGCTCACGCATCAATGTTTCGGCACGGTAGGGATCTTTGCGCTTGATGGCATCCAGAATTAACCGATGCTGCATATTTCCAAACCGCAGCCGGTTCAGTTCTTCGCGGGTTTTCGCCTCGTTGAAAATCACTGTCCCAAGCCGAACAAGGGGCAAATACTCCAGCCGCGCGACAGCAAGCCCGACAAATTCATTGCCGCAGCTCTTCATGATCAACTCGTGAAACTCGACGTTTGCGTCCTGGTAACGCTCAACGATCGCAGAGGCCGACTGATCGCTCTCCAAGAGCAATTCGATCCCTGCAACTATGGCATCCAGTCGCTCTGCGATGTCCTGATCCAAACCTTTTCGCGCGAGTGTGCCTGCCGCAAGGCCTTCAAGCGCGCCGCGAACTTCGTAGGCTTTGGAAAGGTCGTCTGTATTGAAGGCCAGAACTGTATAGCCGCGTCCATTCCGCTTTTGAATAAGGCCTTCCACCTCAAGCGCTCGCAAAGCAAGCCTCGCGGGTGTTCTGGACACCTCAAACATCTCTGAAATGCGCACTTCGCTGATCTTTGCGCCCGCTTCCATGGTTCCATCCATGATCAATTGGCGCAAGGAAACGACCACACGTTTGTCAGCGGTGGATTCAATTCCATTGACCGCATCTGTGGCGCCAACGAGAAGTTTATTCATGGTCAAGCTCCTTAAGGCAGCTACTTATTGTATCCATAATACGAATTTTTGCCCGGAAAAAACGAATAATCGTTGCGACCCGTCCCATTATGGATGCAAACTTAACCAAGTGACGAATAAATGTCCGTTTCGAATCGATGTCGAAAACGAAGGCACGTCAAACAACCGATCAATGTCAGGGAGGACAAAATGATCCGCAGAAACCTTATGAAACTCGCCGTCGCGGGGCTTCTTGCTTCCAGCGCGCTGGTTGCCGGCGCCGCTTCGGCGCAAGATGTTATCAAGCTTGGGGCGATTGCTCCGAAGACGGGTCCGCTTGCGGGTGGCGCCGTTGTTACGCAGTGGCCCAACGTCCAGTTGTGGGTTGATCAAGTGAATGCGCGCGGCGGGCTTGATGTCGGCGGCAAGCAGATGACCATTGAGTTGATCGAGTACGACGACAAAACCAATCCCGGCGAACACATCAAGTTGGCTCAGCGTCTGGCTGAACAGGACAAAGTTGACTTTGTCGTTGCGCCCTATGGCACTGGTTTCAACATCGCGACCGCCCCGATCTACGGCCGCTACGGATATCCGATGATCGCGGTTTCGGCGATAACGGACAAAATGGAAGAACTGACAGAGCGGTATCCGAACCTGTTCTTTACGCTGGGAACGACCACGGCGTTTGTGGACGGTGTGAAGGATATCTTAGTTGAGCAGCGCAATGCCGGGACAATTGGTAACGAGGTCGCAATGGTCAACGTCGCGGATGCCTTTGGGATCGAATTGGCTGATCGGGCGCGTGAATTGTTCACGGAAGCCGGGTTTGAGCTGGTTTACGACAAGTCCTATCCTTTGGGTACGCCGGACCTTTCGCCAGTGATGAAGGGAGCAAAAGATTCAGGCGCGAAAGCGTTTGTCGCCTGGTCCTATCCTCCGGACAGCTTTGGCTTGGCTGAGCAAGCGATTATCGAAGACCTTGATGTTGCGGTCTACTATTCGGCTGTTGCGACCAGCTTTCCGGCGTTTAGCGGCGCATATGGTGGCAAAATCAACAACGTGCTAGGGGCAGGCGGTACGAACGTCGACGATCCCAAAGTCGCCGCCTACCGCGAAGCCCATTTGGAAATCACTGGCAAAGTTGCGGACTACTGGGCCTCGGCCAATACCTACGCCGCGTTGCAAATCCTTGAGCAGGCGATCGTTGGCGCTGCCACGCTCGATCGGGATGTGGTGACCCAGTACATCAAGGACAACACGTTTGACACTGTCATGGGTGACCTGAGCTTTGAGAATAACGTCAGTCATACCTTCTGGTCTGTGGGCCAGTGGCAGGACGGTGTTTTTCGGGGTGTTAAGGGCTCCAACGTGGAGGGTGCTGTTCCGGTCAGACTCAAAGACGGCTGGGCAGAATAATCCCATTTTGACTCCTTTTGCCCGGCGCCACCCAGCGCCGGGCTTTTGCCGCTGAAAGCACGCCCAATGCTCGATATCCTTGTTTCAGGCCTTTTGTTGTCAGGCACCTACGCGCTGGTCGCGATGGGGCTGAATCTGCAATATGGCGTGGCAAGAATTATGAACCTCGCCAATGGCGAAGTTCTTATCCTTGGCGCACTTGCGTCTTTCTGGCTTTACACAACATCGCAAGTCAGCCCGTTGCTTACAGTTATTTTGCTGATCCCAAGCAGCTTTGTGGTCAATTGGTTGATCTATCGTTTTCTTCTGACACCGCTTGTGCGGCGAGCGAAAACGCAAGGGGCATTGGAAGTCGATTCTATCCTCGCAACTTTCGGAATGTCCTTCATCATCATTGGCATCGTCGTCTCAGTTGAAGGTGGCTTTTTTGCATATAATTACTTGTCCGAGCCGATTACGATTCTTGGTTCAACGACATCGCTCAATCGTCTTGTTGCCTTCCTGATTGCCTGCGCAATTGGATTGGCGCTTTACCTTTGGTTAAACCTCAGCCGCTCCGGCATCGCGGTACGCGCGGTGTCGGTGTCGACTGAAGCGTCTGGGCTTGTTGGTATCAACGTTCCTCGCGTGTCCGCGTTTGCCTTTGCTCTTGGCGGCGCGATTACGGCCGCAGGTGGAGCACTGATTTCGACCTTCATCACGCTTGATGCATCCATCGGTGTCGTCTTCACCCTGAAAGCACTGATCATCGTCATAATGGGCGGTGTGGGGGACATCCGTGGCGCCATCGTTGCGGCGGCGATTCTGGGTTTGGTTGAGACGGCAGTTGCAACCCTGATCGACCCAGGGCTTACGCTTGCTGCGGCCTACTTTATCTTTCTTCTGGTGCTCTTGTTCCGTCCGCAGGGCCTTTTTGGGAGGCGCACAGCATGAAGCCGGCAAGTGTAAGTGAGCTTGTTTGGGCCGTTGTGCTGGTCTTTATTGCGGCGTTCCTGCCCTGGACAGTCAACGGCTATTGGTTGTCCATCGGTGTGACCGCAATGATGTATGTCGCGCTGTCTACGTCCTGGGTGCTTTTCTCGGGGCCTACGCATTACATTTCACTGGCGACCGGCGCATTCTTCGGGGTCGGCGGCTATTTGGTTGGGGCCGGAATGAGCGACTACGGTCAGTCGTTTTGGACCATGGCGATACTTTCACCGATTGTGGGGGCGGCACTTGCAGCACTGATCGGCTTTGCCACTTTGAGGCTGTCGGGTGTGTATTTTGTGATCTTCACGCTTGGCTTGGCCGAGATGATCCGCAACGTGGTCAGTTGGGTTCAGAATAACTTTCTTGGCTCACGCGGGCTATATGTTCTGACCGATTTCCGTGATCAGCACATTTACTGGATGCTTTTGGCGGTCGCCGCGGCGGTTTATCTTCTTGGCTGGGTTGTCAGCCGCTCGCGGATTGGCTTTGCGCTTCGAATTATCGGTGGCGACGAGACCGTGGCAAAGCACGTTGGCATTAACACGGCGACGGCCAAGGTTATTTTGTTCACCACCACGGGCTTTTTTGCGGCCTTGGTCGGGGCGATCATAGCGCCGCGCTGGAGCTATATCGAACCCAATCAGGTTTTCTCACCGCAACTTAGTTTCCTCGTCGTCATTATGGCGCTGCTGGGTGGCTCGGGCCGCCTTTGGGGGCCTTTGGTTGGCGTGATCCCTTTTACCATCATCTGGGAGTGGGTCGCGATCCAGTTTCCGAACCAGTCGACGCTTTTCCTGGGTCTTTGCTTTTTGCTCATTGTCTATGCGTTGCCGCATGGTGTTGTCGGCAGGTTAGAGGAATTGCGGGCGCGGATGAGGCGGGGTTCATGAAACACTCGGGCTCTGTCCTATCGGTCAAAGGGGTGACCAAGCGTTTTGGCGGTCTTGTGGCCGTGTCAAACATGTCATTTGACGTGGCTGAACACGAGATGATCGGCGTGATTGGACCGAACGGATCAGGCAAGACGACGATGATGAATATGATCTCGGGGGCGTTCAAGCCAACCGAAGGTCGGATCGCTTTCAAGGGGCGGGTCATTTCAGATTTGCCGGCACAAAAAATCGCACGGGAAGGTGTCGGGCGCACGTTTCAGTTGGTGCGGCTCTTGCCGGGATTGTCTGTCTTGGAGAACGTGAAGGCAGGCGCAGTGTTTGGCCATCGCAAGCGCTGGGGGAGAGACGCGGACGACTTTGCGCACGAGATGCTTGACCGGGTTGGTTTGGACGCGATGTCTCACGCGCCTGTCTCGGCACTAACGTATATCGACCAGAAACGTGTCGAGCTTGCCCGCACGCTTGCGGGCGAGCCGGAAGTTTTGCTTCTTGATGAGTGGCTTGCGGGATTGAATCCGACGGAATTGGAAACGGGTGTGGAGTTGATCCATGCGCTTCGCGATGAGGGGCGTACGGTTGTGATGGTCGAGCACGTCATGGACGCGATCCGTTCGCTTTGTGATCGTTGCGTCGTGATGTCATCGGGTGCGAAGATTGCCGAAGGTTCACCAGATGACGTGCTGGCGGACCGCGAAGTTATCCGTGCCTATTTGGGGGACGACGATGCTTGAAGTTCGAAATCTCTCGGCGGCTTATGGTCAGCACCCGGCCCTGAACAATGTCAGTCTTTCGGTTAATCCCGGAGAGATCGTAGTGATCCTTGGTGCGAACGGGGCCGGAAAATCCACGTTGCTGCGCGCAATTTCCGGAATTTGCGAAGGGCGTGTTGAAGGCGAGGTGCTGCTGTCGGGGCAATCGCTCAAAGGGAACAGCTCGGACGAGATAGTTGAGCGCGGCATTGCTTTGGTTCCGGAAGGGCGCGGCATCTTCGGGGATCTGACGGTCAAGGAGAACCTTCTTCTCGGTGCTTATCCGGCGCGAGCCCGTTCCGATGAACAAGCCAACATGGAACGGGTTCTGCGCTTGTTCCCGAAATTGCTTGAGCGGCAATCGCAGGTCGCGCGGACGATGTCTGGTGGTGAGCAGCAGATGGTAGCGATTGGCCGTGCGATGATGTCCGCGCCCGAGATTCTGATGCTGGACGAGCCGTCGCTTGGGTTGTCGCCGCTTCTTTGTAAGGAACTATTTCAGAACCTGGCTCAAGTGAAGGCTTTGGGGATCGGCGTTCTTTTGGTCGAACAGAACGCAAAGCAAAGTCTGGCTATCGCCGACCGTGGGTATCTGTTGGAAAACACGCAGATAACGCATGAAGACACGGCTGATCGGCTGGCCAACGATCCTGCTGTTCAAAACGCCTATCTGGGGGCGAATACCAAAGCCGTCGCCAGTCCAGCTGCGCGGACCGCTGCGATTGAAGTTGCGCCTGCAATGCCTGCGTCCAACTATATGGCGACACCGCGCAGAACGGCTGAAGAGCAAATCGGAATATCTATCGATGACATTGTAGATGCTGCCGCGCGCCAGTCTGCCGAGGCGCCTGCAGCGGCGTCCCCTGGTACGGCCGCCGCAGCAAGCCGTTTGGCCCAGGATCGTCTATCTGTTGTGATAAAGGACATTGAGTCTGCCGCAAAGTCAGCGCGCGCGCGTCGTCCGCAGTCCGCTGCAGATTTGTCCACACCTCAGTTTCAAAAGTCACAAACTCGAGAAAATGATGATGCGCCACCGCCCATCATTGAGGTCTACAGACGACCCATAGTCGAGGTCTATCGTCGTCGTCCTTCAGGTCAATTCGAAAGGGACTAACATGCTTGATACCGCTCATTCCGCCCCTACCATCAAGGGCCTTTATATTGATGGTCAATGGCAGCAGGCGTCTCGTCAATTCGAGGATCTCAACCCCTCTGATGGGTCAGTTTGGGCGCATATACCTGATGGAACTGCCACCGATACCCGCCGCGCGATTGAGGCGGCGAACACGGCCTTTCCGGCATGGGCTGCGTTGAAATTTCAGGACCGGGCGGAATACATGCTGAAGGTTGCCGCGATCATAGAAAAGCGTGCGCCAGACTTTGTTGCCGCGGCTCAGTTTGAGGGTGGCGGTTGGTATGGCAAGGGCATCTACGAGACCAAGGCAATGCCCGAGATTTTCAAAGCGGCGGCGGCGGTTTGTTATGCTCCAATTGGCGAGGTGTTGCCGTCATTGAACGGCAAGGTCTCTACGGCGGTGCGATCCCCTATGGGCGTGATCGGTGTGATTAGTCCGTGGAACGTCCCCGGCATTCTAGCGTCGCGTCCCTTCTCGTTTGCGATGGCTATGGGCAATACAATTGTGCTGAAGCCATCTGAAGAAACGCCGTTTATGGGCGGGCTTTTCTTTGCGGAAGTCATGGAAGAGGCAGGCGTTCCGCCGGGTGTTTTCAATGTTGTGACGTGCTCGCGCGATAATGTCGCCGAAGTTGGGGATGAATTGGTCGATAATCCGAAAGTGAAGGGTATTGCCTTCACTGGCTCGACCGCTGTTGGCCGCAGGATTGCGGCCAAGTGTGGCGCGCATCTCAAGAAGGCCTGCATCGAGCTTGGTGGCAAAGATAGCCTCCTTATTCTTGAAGATGCGGACATGGAGCGAGCGACCTCTGCTGCGAGTTTTGGCGCGTTCATGCACCAGGGTCAGGTTTGCATGAGTGTTGAGAAAGTTCTGGTGCAAGAGCAGGTTTACGATGCGTTTCTAAAAGGCTTTGTCGCGCGTGCGAGCAAGTTAAAAACCGGCAATGTTGCCGATAAATCCAATGTTATCGGGCCGTTGATCAATGATCGTCAGGCGGCGCGCGTAAAACATCAGCTTGAGGATGCGGTTGCCAAGGGCGCGAAGATTGCGCTTGGGGGCGGGGTCAACGGACGATTTGTGGAACCAACAATTGTGACACATGTGACGCCCGATATGGACATTTGGCGCGACGAGACGTTCGGCCCTGTTGCAATCGTTGTGCCTTTTCGAACCGACGCCGAAGCCATCGCAATGAATAATGACACTGAATACGGGCTGTCATCGGGCATAATTACCAGAGACGAATACCGGGCAATGGAGATTGCCCATCAGCTTGACACAGGCATGTGCCACGTCAATTGCGCGACGATAAATGATGAGGCGCACGCCCCTTTCGGCGGAACCAAAGCGAGCGGAATGGGCCGGTATGGGGGGCGCTGGTCGTTGGAGAGTTTCTCGGAAACCCGGTGGATCACGCTGGATCGTGGGCAAAAGCCCTTTCCGCCGGTGTTTTGAGCTATGAGAGATCTCGTCAAGAATAAACGTATCGTCGTGACCGGATCGGCTTCCGGCATTGGTCTGGAAACAGCTCGACTTTTGTCTGAACAGGGCGCTGAAGTCCTCGGCGTCGACATGACCAAAAACTTTGACCACGTCGAGGAGT
Organism: Boseongicola sp.; assembly: GCA_029287375.1. Classification (GTDB taxonomy): domain Bacteria; phylum Pseudomonadota; class Alphaproteobacteria; order Rhodobacterales; family Rhodobacteraceae; genus Boseongicola. Next base: position 8,068 of record JARFRG010000224.1, read on the forward strand.
TCTACCGCGCTGACTTGTCTGATCCCCGCACTATAGACGCTTTGGTGGATGTCCTTCCCGATGATATCGATGGGCTGGTCAACAATGCGGGGCTGCCGCCAACTCAGGACGCGAGCAAATTGCTCCGGGTCAATCTGATTGGTCTGAAGCGGTTAACCTATGGGCTGATTCCAAAATTGGCCGAAGGCGCGAGCATCGTCAATGTCGCGTCGCTTGCCGGGCATGGCTGGCCTCAGGCGATTGATGCGATCAAAGCAGCCGAGCATTTGGATTTTCACAACCTTGATTCATTCATCGAGCGTTGGAACGTGTCGTCGGAGGGTGGGCGCAGCTATTTCTTTTCCAAAGAGGCGCTGCTTGTCTGGACGATGCAAAACCGTTGGACGTGGCGGGACCGCGGGATCCGCATGAATGCCGTTAGTCCCGGTCCCGTCGACACGCCAATTTTGGGCGATTTTCTGCAAACGCTGGGCGCGCGCGCCGATGAAGACCGCAAGGTGATGGACCGTCCGGGAACGCCAAGGGACATCGCGCCGGTGATTGCGTTTCTACTATCCGACATGACCGCTTGGATTCGAGGGACGAATATCCCGACGGACGGCGGCATGGCATCAAACATTCTGTGCAAGACGCACGGGCTTTAGGAGGGGAGAAGATATGGGCACGATAGGCTGGATCATTCTCATATTGGCCATCTTGGCAATCGTCATTGCATTGGCCGCATGGTGGTATGAGCGCGCGACAAACGAGGTTTCGCTTCTCCGGACAGGTGTGGGGGGGCGTCGTGTTGTGATTGATGGTGGAGTGCTCGCCGTTCCCTATTTTCACGAGATTTCGCGGGTCAATATGGCCACGCTTCGGTTGGATGTTGATCGTCGCGGCGAAGCGTCTTTGATCACTCAAGATCGTCTTCGCGTCGACGTGGGCGCGGAGTTTTACGTGTCAGTGATCCCGGACCCTGATGCAATAACGCGGGCGGCGCAGACGCTTGGGAAGCGCACCTTTCAACGCGATGAGCTTCGCAATCTGATCGATGGCATGATGGTTGATGCTTTGCGGTCGGTGGCGGCACGTATGACGATGGACGAATTGCACGAAAGCCGCGCACAGTTCGTGGTCGAAGTGCGCGACATGTTGCGTGAGACGCTGATGCGCTATGGTTTGCAGTTGGATAGCGTATCTTTGACGGCTCTTGATCAGACGCCTTTTGCGGCCCTGGACGAAAACAACGCGTTCAACGCAGTTGGTATGCGCAAGCTTGCTGAAGTCATTGCCAAATCCAAGAAAGAACGTGCCGAGATTGATGCAGACAGTGAAGTGTCGGTGCGGCGCGCCTCGATGGAAGCGTCACGCAAGCGTCTTGAGATCGACCTAGAAGAGCGCCGCGCAGAGATTGCGCAACAACAGGAGATTGAAACACTTGCCGCAGCCCAGATTGCTGAAGTCGCTCAACGAAAAGCGGACAGCGAACGCACTGTTACGCAGGCGCGCATCGATATGGAAAGAAGCATTCAGGCCGCCGAGGTTGCGCGAGAGCAAGCGCTGACGATTGCCGAGCAAGATCGCAAGATCGCGATATCGGCCAAGAGTCAGGAAGAAAGCATTGCGCAGGTCAAGGCAGACGCGGCACGCGCCGAAGCGGTCATCGGTGCCGAAGCGGTCGAAACCGCGCGGGCATTGGCCGAGGCGGATCGTCGGGCGAGCCTTTCACGCATTTTAGCAGAGTCCGAGGCCAAGAATACCGCGACGCGGGCTGCCATTGCTGCTGAGAGTGAGAAATCAACGGCGAAAGACAAGGCTGCGGCCCGCCGTGAAGCGGCTGACGCAGAGAAGGCAGTCAAAATAGCTCACGCTGACGCCAGTCGTGCGCAGATTGAAGCCGAGAACTCCCGGACTGACGCACTTGTTGCGATGGAATTGGAAAAAGCGCGTTTGGAGGCGATGCCCAAGATAATTGCGGAAATGGTGAAGCCAGCAGAAAAGATCAAATCAATCAACGTGAACCATGTGACTGGGTTGGGCGGAAAATCATCGGATGGTGTGTCGAATTCACCGGTTTCGACGGCGATGGATTCGATAATGGATATGGCGGTACAAATGCCTCTGCTGAAAAAGCTGGGTGATCAAATGGGCGTGTCGTTTGACGAGCCGATTGGCAAGGAACCGGGGAAAAAGAAATAGTCAAAGGGTGAGAAGCGGCAGCGCTTTGTCTCTGATTTGGTTCGGCTGGGTAGGGAGATCGAAACCCATCGACGGACCGTTTCGTGTTTTGAATCAACACTACGTTCCGCAAGCATTTCTTCGGCGTCACAAAAAAACCGGCAGAAAGCGAAAACAGAGCCGGATGATCTGTTGGATCGTGGATGTCGGAAATCGGTGGCGTGGGTACGAAATCTGTCAGGTCGCTGCCAAGTGCCGGGCGTCAGACCGACTTTCGAGTTAGCGTGACAACGCCAAAGGTAGAC
>JARFRG010000238.1 GCA_029287375.1 Boseongicola sp.
ATAAAGCGCCGCGTGTGCCGCCGTATCGGCCGCGACCTGAAGCTGAGTGCGGGCCTGAATGAGGCTTGAAACGTCGATGGCGACTCCGCCAAGAATGGCCATGACAACGACAAAAGACAGGTTAAGCGCTGTAATAGCACCGCCTTCGTCTTTCGAGAAATGGCGCTTGAATGCGGTGGTTTTGGAGGCAATGCGTTTCATTTCAGAACTCCTGAACTTGTTGCGCCGTTACGACGATGTCGAAATCAGACAGCATAGAGAAGATGCCAATGTTTCCGGCGAAATCTGCGGCGGGAACACTGATTTTCGTGGTGATAAGACCGTCGCTGCGGACGGTCGATGCTTTGACGGAACCGCTGAACGACGCCATCGAGGCCTTGGCCCATGCCGCAGTTTCATCGGCTGTGGCGAATTCACCGACGGTATATGACCGGTTGGCATCCTGAGCGACCTGAAGCGCGCGGGCCTGACCGTGAAATACCAACGCCATCTCGGCAATACCGAAGAGGAAAAAGATAAAGAACGGCAGCCAGATTGCGGCTTCAACCGTGACGGCGCCATTGGCATCTTTGTGAAAACGTGTGGTGCGGCGGCGCAGGCCGGGGAATGAAATAGCCATGCGTTATATCTCCAGCAAGTGTACAGAGGACACGTTGATCTTGATATTGGCGAACGCCTTGAACAGACCTACAGCCTGAAGGTCACCAGACGGTATTGAGATGTTGGTGATGACGTGGGGTGGCATGGCATCTTCATAAAGGACAGACGACACGCTCGCATTGGGTGCGAAAGCCGCGAGGTTCGCTTTGGCCATCGCTTCGAGATCGGTCTCATTGTCATAAAATTCGGTCGATGCGTGGCGGTTCGTGTCCTGCGCCACGCGCAGGGCTTTCGAGTAGCCGTGAAACATCAGCGATACATCGGTGATGAAGACAAAGAAGAAGAGGTAAACCGGAACCCAAAGTACGGCCTCTACGGTGATTGCACCATCGTCTTCACGAAAGAATCGGGATTGAATATGCCGCCAAAGCGACTTTGAATTATACATACCTACACACTCTTTACTGGGTGACCCGGGGGGAATGGATCTACTTTTACACAATTTGATCTAACACTATGAATGCGGCGGAATTAGGAAATTTCTCCTAAAACTTTTCGCAAATTTAGCGATAATTCGATTTGGATTTTATTATTGTTGCCAATCGGGGTGGCAATCGCCGGATTTCTCTGGCGATTGCCACGCTGATTGCGCAGTCTATAGTCCCTTGGCGCGGTAGGCAGACTCGACCCGTCCGATTGCAACCACGTATGCGGCCGTGCGCAAATCGCTGATTTCAGGATGGTCGTGCCATGTCTCGCGCATCGCCTGATAGGCAGCGCGCATGGTGTCATCAAGACCCGAGCGCACCAACTCCAGTTCGCCAGCACCTCGCAGGTATTTGTCCTTAAAGCCCTTGGACAACTGCCAGCCGACGCCTGCGTCTTTTGACAGTCGCTCGAGTTCGTCCACCAAGAGCTGGTGACGCGATTCCTCCTGACGACGTTGCATCCGACCGAAACGGATATGGCTGAGGTTCTTGACCCACTCGAAATAGGACACCGTCACACCACCGGCGTTGGCATACAGATCGGGAATGATCACACAGCCCTTCTTGCGCAGGATTTCATCTGCACCTGCCGTGACAGGGCCGTTTGCAGCCTCGATAATCAGCGGGGCTTTGACACCCTCGGCGTTCGTCAGATTGATCACCCCTTCCAAAGCCGCCGGGATCAGGATGTCACAGTCGTTTTCAAGAACGAGTGACCCATTTTCGACATAGGTGCCGTCCGGATAGCCTTTGACGCCCCCATGCGCGCGGATCCAATGGCTGATCCCTTCGACATCAAGACCGCTCTCGTCCACAAGCGCGCCGTCACGTTCGATAATCCCGACAACCTTGCAGCCGTCCTCTTCCGACAAAAATTTGGCCGCGTGGTAGCCCACGTTGCCGAGACCCTGCACAATCACGCGCTTGCCATCCAGCGAGCCTGACAGCCCGGCTTTCGCCATGTCGTCCGGGTGGCGGAAAAATTCCTGAAGCGCGTATTGCACGCCGCGCCCCGTCGCCTCGACCCGGCCCTGAATACCGCCCGCATGCGGCGGTTTGCCGGTGACGCAGGCCTTGGAATTGATGTCGGTCGTGTTCATGCGCGCGTATTGGTCGGCCATCCAGGCCATCTCGCGTTCGCCCGTTCCCATGTCGGGGGCGGGGACGTTTTGCGACGGATGGATCAAGTCGCGCTTGATCAACTCGTAGGCAAAACGCCGCGTGATCCGTTCCATTTCGTCTTCTTCGTAGGCGCGCGGATCGATACACAAGCCACCCTTGGAGCCGCCAAACGGTGTCTCAACAAGCGCGCATTTGTAGGTCATCAGAGCCGCAAGTGCCTCGACTTCGTCCTGATTGACGCCAAGGGAAAAGCGAATGCCGCCTTTGACGGGTTCCATATGTTCGGAATGGACGGATCGATAGCCTGTGAATGTCTGGATTTTCCCGCGAAGCTTAACGCCGAACCGTACCGTATAGGTCGAATTGCAAACTCGGATTTTCTCTTCGAGGCCGGGTGGCAGGTCCATGAGCGCGGCCGCGCGGTTGAACATCAGATCGACGCTTTCGCGGAAGCTTGGTTCGTTGCTGGCATCTAAGGACATGTGATCCCTCCCTATCGCGGTGATTTTGCGGTCTATCGCCGCCCGTAAGGGAAAGCCTAGCAAAGCTTACAGGGAATGCCAGACAAACTCTGCTTAAGAAATGAGCAGCCCTTATCAATCGTCGTCGTAGGACGGCAACATATTGAGAGAGAGTGCCGTCAAGATCTCGGCCATTGCCTTGGCCTGGCCACCTGAAACCACTCCGCCGATGCCCACGAACGTCCCGCGCGACCACCACATGCCAGGAGCCCACCCCGCTTGCCCCGGGGTCTTGAGGCGTACAAGAAACCCCTGCGAGGGCTTGAACGCAAAGGCACCGCGTTCGACTTTTTCGACATTGTCGACACGCGCCAGAATACGCCCCGATTTGGTGCGCAAAACCTCGCGCGTCAGCACAATCTGGTCGTCCGTGGATCGGCGCATGACATCCGCACCCCAAAGCGAAAGCGCGCCAAAAGCGATGAAGGCGATCCGCCAGCCAAACGAGGGCGCATTCGCGACCCCAAGCCACAACAAAACCACGGCCAGTGCAAAAAACGTGAGGATACCCATCCAGCGACGGCCCATGGAAGCCGATAGGACCGAAAGGATTTCTTCGGGTTTGTCAGTTTTCATCATGCTTGCACGGTCCTTCGCACGAGGTCTTTGTAAAGCGTCTGAACGCGCTCAGGCGTAAGCCGTCCACCGTCGCGATACCACACGTGAATGCCGGTCAACATCGCAATCAGCGCCATGGTCGTAACGCGAGTGTCTTTGATCGTGAAGGTTCCTTTTTGTTGTCCGTCCGACAAAATGGCCTCCAGGCAATCTTCATAGGCGCGACGCTGGGTCTCGATGATGGCGAAATTCTCGGGCGAGAGGTTTCGCAGTTCCATATAGGCGAGAAACACCGCATCCGGTCGTTCAATGTGGAAATCGATATGGAAGGCAACGAACTGCTCAAGGCGCCGATCCGGGCCAACCGCCGGACGTGTGGCGTCCCAGGCTGCCAATAGCGCGGTCATGTGGTTGTGCATCAGATCAAACAGCAAAGTTTGTTTGTCGGGCGTGTAAAGATACAGCGCACCTGCCCGCAATCCGACCTCGGCGGCGATCTCGCGCATCGACACGGCAGCAAAGCCAGACCGCGCAAACAGGCGCAGGGCCGCGTCGCGGATTGCGGGGCCAGTTGTTTCGGCGTGGGAGCCAGCTTTGCGTGCCATGATGCAATTCTATCTGAACGCACGTTCAATTCAATTCCCGATTACCACCTCTTGCAGCAGCGCGCCTGTGCAGGCACATTGCGGCATGCGACTTTTTGGTGCTCTTAGTCTTTGTTGTGCGCTGGCCCTTTCGGGGTGCGGCGACTGGCCGGATATCGAAGACACCGGCGGGGCTGTCACATCGGGGCCCTGGCCCGTCCTGCAGCCTCTGGACACCTTCATGGGCAACACCGCAGCCCCGGACATGACCCGCTTTGATGATCTTGCCGCGCGTGCTGCGCGATTGCGTCAGCGTGCCGCCATTTTGCGCAGTCCGGTGACGGATCAGGCCAGTTTTGACCGTCTGCGGGACAGACTGGACCGCTAATCCCTCACAGGCCGCGCGAGGGCGTTGCCCCGGCCCGCGCGACGCGGTAACACCGCCCGGTTGAAAAAGGAGCCGCACGCCATGTCTAAGCCTCTTCGCCTTGGAATCGCCGGACTGGGAACAGTCGGCGCAGGCGTCGTGAAGATCGTCCAGAAACACGCCGATCTTCTGGCCTCGCGCACTGGGCGCGCCGTCACGATCTCGGCCGTGTCGGCACGCAGCCGCAGTCGTGACCGGGGTGTAGATTTGTCGGGGTATGCCTGGGAAGACGATCCCGTGACCCTGGCGACGCGCGACGACGTGGACGTCTTTGTGGAATTGATGGGCGGCGAAGATGGCCCGGCAAAAGCCGCCACCGAGGCCGCGATAGCCGCAGGCAAAGACGTGGTCACTGCGAACAAGGCGATGCTGGCGGTGCATGGCCAGGCGCTTGCCGAGGCCGCCGAAGCGAAAGACGCATGTTTGCGGTTCGAGGCGGCTGTTGCGGGTGGTATCCCGGTGATCAAGGCGCTGACCGAGGGTCTTGCTGGCAACGAGATCACCCGTGTGATGGGTGTGATGAACGGCACCTGCAATTACATCCTGACGCGGATGCAGGATGCGGGACTGGACTATCAAAAGGTGTTTGCCGAAGCCGAAGCGCTTGGCTACCTCGAAGCCGATCCGACGCTTGACGTGGGCGGGATTGACGCGGGCCACAAGCTCGCGCTTTTGGCGTCGATTGCCTATGGCACGCAGGTCGATTTTGCGGGGATGGAGATCGAAGGGATCGAACGGATCACCATCGACGATATCGAACAGGCCGCCGATATGGGCTATCGGATCAAGCTGTTGGGTGTCGCACAAATGACGGGGCGCGGGCTGGAGACACGCATGTCGCCTTGCCTTGTGCCTGCGACATCGCCGCTTGGGCAACTTGAGAATGCAACGAATATGATCGTGCTGGAGGGCGACAGCGTCGGCCAGATCGTCCTGCGCGGTGCCGGTGCCGGCGAAGGCCCGACCGCAAGTGCGGTGATGAGCGACGTGCTGGACCTTGCGCGCGGCACGCGCGTGTCGACCTTTGGACGTCCGGCCGGGGATCTGATCGCAGCACGCTCGGCGGTTTCGACCGCCCCTGCCCCGTTTTATTTGCGCTTTGCGCTGGTCGACAAACCCGGTGCTTTGGCGAAAATCGCCACGGTTCTGGGGGACGCGGGCATATCAATCGACCGGATGCGCCAATACGGCCACGAAGACACGACTGCACCGGTTTTGATCGTTACCCACAAAACCACGCGCACCGCGTTGAACGACGCTCTGGCGGCGATGGACGGCACCGGTGTCTTGGCAGGTGCCCCGGTTGCAATCCGCATCGAAGAGGTCTGATTTTCAAGCTTTAACTTTCTGTCAAACTCTGTGGTTTAGTGTACCCCCTAAAAGGTTCGGGATATGCGACACAGAACCAGACGAGTCCCAAGTGATTTGATGGTGCGGCTTAATCTGGCCGAGGACGAGGTGACGGCAAAGGTCTGCAATGTCACCCGGACAGGCCTGCAGCTTCGCGGGATTTTTGACGCCGAAGAAGGCGACATGGTGCGTATTGGCCTGCGCGACCGCCAGTTTCGGGGCCGTCTGGTGTGGAAAACCGACATTGCGGCAGGTGTGGTGTTCGACGCGCCCATAACCGACGCCGACGTCGCCTTTTTCACCGGAAAACGCGGACAGCATTCCACGCGCGGTCGGGGGCGTGTTGGCTTTGGCAGCTAGGGTCCACACTCAGAACACAACCCGCCAAATGCCCGAGCTTGCAAACTCCATCACGAACAGAGCAGCCGTCAAAACACGCAACCAGATCGCCTTTGTACTGCGCCAGATCAGCACCAGCGCCCCGGCCGACAGCGAAAGGGCGACGGGACTAACGACGCCAGCGTGGGCGCTATTGTCCCAATAGCTGAACGGACTTTCAAAGACCCAGTTCGTCACTGGCCAAAAGTGCTGGCGCGCGTCATGGGTGTGCAGGGGGAAATCAAATGCCAGATGCAAAAGGGCTGCCGCCGTAAAGGCAATGAAGACATGCGCGTGCAGCCAAAGCGCCACGCTCAGTGCAATCCCCCAAAGAACAAAGCTGTTGTCGACCGCGAAAACCGCCTGCCAGGCGTCTGAATAGTAAAGCTCGCGAAACACGGTCTGCGCCGGGATATCCAGACCCCAGATCGAAACCGAAACCATCAGATATAGCGACAAATCAGGTGCGAGGGCCCCAAACAGAGCCGCAGTGTAAGTGCCTTTTTTGTCCGGTTTGCCAAAAGCCGCCGCGCCCAGCAGCAAATGCGCCGGCGTGTTCAAGGAGAGGCCTTATTCAAGCTCGCGCACGGTCAGCGCGCGGTGAATTTCCTGGCGCACTAGTTTGCGCACATTTCGCGTGATGCGGTCGCCCAGATCGCCCTGAAGCTCTTCGCGGATCATCGCGGCGATCAGTGGGCGCAGGTCATCCGCGGCAACTGCGGGCGCAGTCTCGGTTTCGACGTCCGGGGTCGCCGTCTCCGATGCGTCGGTATCCTCGTGACCCACCGCTTCAGCGAGGGCCTGTTCGAATGCGGTGTC
>JARFRG010000128.1 GCA_029287375.1 Boseongicola sp.
CGGGCGGCGGATGATATGACGCCTGCCGAGATCGCGCGGGCGCGGGCGCAGATGAAAGCGGGAATGCTGATGGGGCTGGAAAGTCCGTCGAGTCGCGCCGAACGTCTGGCACGGCTGTTGTCGATCTGGGACCGGGTGCCTGACCTCGCAGAAACGGTTGAGTTGATCGACGCTGTGACGACGGGGGATGCCAAGGCCTTTGCGGCCGGGCTGGTTGAAAAGGCGGATACCGCGTTGGCGCTTTATGGGCCGGTGTCGCGTGCGCCTGTGCGCGAGGCCCTCGCGGACAGGCTTGCCGCCTGATGCTGAAGTTCGGGCGCAAAGTCCGGATTGATACCGGACGGATGATCCTGCGCCCGCCTGTGCATGGTGATTTCCGCCATTGGGCCGCGATGCGCGAACAAAGCGCCGAATTCCTGACCCCGTGGGAGCCGCGCTGGGCGCGCGATCATTTGTCCCGCAAATCTTTTGTGAACCGGGTCTATTGGGCCAGTCGGTCGATTGCGCAGGGAACCGCATTGCCGTTGTTTCTGGAGCGCCGCGAGGATCAGCGGTTGTTGGGGGCAATCACACTGGACAATATCCGGCGTGGTCCTGCTCAGGCCGGGACGATCGGCTATTGGATCGGTGAGGCGCATGCCCGCGAGGGATATATGCGCGAGGCGTTGACCGCGATGGTGCATCATTCGTTTGAGGTACTGGATCTGTCGCGGTTGGAAAGTGCGTGTTTGCCGGAGAACAAGGCGTCACGCGGGCTTTTGGAGAAATGCGGGTATAAATACGAAGGCGTTGCGCAGTCGTATCTTCAGATCGACGGGCGCTGGCGGAACCATGTTTTGTACGCGAATTTACGTGGTGATCGGCGTGGTAAGGTCGACGGCTAGATCGCCTGCGTCGGCAAAGATCGGGGGGCGCTGCCCCCCTGGCCCCCCGAGGTATTTCTGAAAGGATGAAGCGGTTTGGTGTCAGTCCGCCAGATCCGCTGAGAGGATGACCGGGAAGAACTGGCCGGATGACCACAAACCAAACCAGCTTGTGCCATCGTGATCGTGATGGGCGCCAATATCGACGAGACGGTAGAAGCTTTTGCGGTCGATGAGCGCTTCGAGGTTGGCGCGGATGAGCACGTAAGGGGAGGGTTCTCCGGTTTCGGGATCTCGGGCGACGCGGATCGGGTTGTCGGGGCCGGCAACCGCTGTATCACCGAGATTTGTTTCAAACGTGAGGGTCTGATCCGACCCGGTTCCTATGGCGGTGAAGTCGACCGCGACAAATGGCGCGTCATCAACCTGGATGCCGACCTTTTCAACAGGCGTGACCAGCACGTAACGATCACCATCTTTTCGCAGGATTGTTGAGAAAAGCCGCACAAGTTCGGGCCGCCCGATGGGGGTGCCGAGATAGAACCAGGTGCCGTCACGGGCAATGCGCATGTCGAGATCGCCGCAATCGGGCGGATTCCATAGGTGAACCGGCGGTATTCCGCGACTTTTTACCGCGCGTGCGCTGGCCGCAATGCCATCGGCACTGGGTTTCACAATGTTTTGTCCCATTTCCTCTTTTGCCATTTGTCCTCGGCGCAATACTTCTTTCTACTAAGAGCATAGGATATTTGGAGCCCGTTGCCATGACAGAAACCCCTGACCTTGTCGCCGAGATAGAAACGCTGGGCGGAAAACTTGCCGAAGCGAAGGCGAGTATCACCAAGCGGTTCATCGGACAGGAGCGTGTCGTCGATCTTGTGCTGAGCGCGATCCTTTGCGGTGGGCACGGGCTTTTGGTCGGTTTGCCCGGTCTGGGCAAGACGCGGCTGGTCGAGACGCTTTCGACAGTGATGGGGCTGGATGGCAAGCGGGTGCAGTTCACGCCGGATTTGATGCCGGCGGATATTCTGGGGTCCGAAGTGCTTGAGACCGGGGCGGATGGGTCACGGGCGTTTAAGTTTATTCAGGGGCCGATTTTCTGTCAGTTGCTTATGGCGGACGAAATCAACCGGGCCAGTCCGCGGACGCAGTCAGCATTACTGCAGGCGATGCAGGAGAAGTCGGTGACGGTGGCGGGTGAATTGCATGACCTGCCCGCGCCGTTTCATGTGCTGGCAACGCAGAACCCGATCGAGCAGGAGGGAACTTATCCTTTGCCAGAGGCGCAATTGGATCGCTTTATTGTGCAGATCGATGTGCCGTACCCGGACCGCGATACAGAGCGCGATATCCTGATGGCGACGACCGGAACGGGTGAAGCAGAGGCGACACGGGTGTTTTCGCCCGAAGACCTGATGGCCGCGCAGAGGTTGGTGCGCCAGATGCCTGTTGGCGAGGCTGTGGTGGAGTTGATCCTTGATCTGGTCCGCGCGTGTCGCCCGGAAGAGCCGGGAGCGAGCGATCTCGTGCGCGAGAATGTTGGCTGGGGGCCGGGGCCGCGTGCGGCGCAGGCACTTATGCTGACGGTGCGGGCGCGGGCGCTTCTTGAGGGGCGGCTGGTGCCGTCGCTAGAGGATGTGGCGGCGATGGCGACGCCAGTTTTGACGCACCGGATGGCGCTGACGTTCGCAGCACGCGCGCGAGGGCTGGAGTTGAACGACGTCATTTCACAGGTGACTGAGGTCGTGACTCGGAGCGAGGCCGCCGCGTGAGAAACGCCGCTCATCTTCGCCAAGACGCAGAGACCCTGGCAGGGTCGTTTCCCCCACTTTTGGCGGCGGCGGAGCATTTGGCGTCTTCGGTGATGGCGGGTGAGCATGGGCGGCGGCGCGTCGGGCAAGGTGATCAGTTTTGGCAGTATCGGCCCAGCCATGCGGGGGACGAGGCGCGGTCGATTGACTGGCGGCGGTCCGCCCGATCGGATGACGGGTTGTTTGTGCGCGAGAAGGAATGGCAGGCAGCGCAGTCGGTGATGGTCTGGCTCGATACCGGGCAGTCGATGGAGTTTTCGTCTGATAAGGCATTGCCGACGAAAGCGGATCGCGCGCGGCAGTTGGCATTGGCGATGGCGGTTTTGCTTATTCGGGGCGGTGAGAGGGTTGGGTTGACCAACGCGGGTTTGCCGCCGCGTGCGGGGCAGGTGCAGTTGATGCGGCTGACGGCGTCTTTGGCGGAAAGCGCCGAAGCGGCGGAGTATATCGCGCCGGAGTTGCGTGGCGTTCCGGCGCGGTCTCGGGCGGTTTTTGTGTCTGATTTTCTGGGCGATATTGGTCCTGTGAAGTCAGCTTTGACACGGGCGGCGGACCGAGGCGTGGATGGCGCTTTGGTACAGATACTGGATCCGCAGGAAGAGGCGTTTCCCTTTGATGGGCGCACGATTTTCGAGAGCGTCGGTGGGACTTTGGCGCATGAGACGTTGAAGGCTGGACACCTCAGGGACCGCTATCTTGAGCGTTTGGCGGCGCGGAAGGATGAGTTGCAATCGCTGGCGCGGGCGACAGGTTGGCAGTTTCATTGTCACCATACGGATAAGTCGGCGTCGGGCGCATTGTTGTGGCTGTATGGTGCATTGGAGCGCATTCACTGATGTGGAGTATTGGCCCCATTGGATTTAGCGCGCCGTGGTTGCTGCTTGGGCTGATCGCTTTGCCGATCTTGTGGATATTGCTGCGGGCGGTGCCTCCGGCTCCGATCCGGCGGCGATTTCCGGGCGTGGCGTTGCTGCTTGGGTTGACGGATGACGAGGCCCAGACGGATCGCACGCCTTGGTGGTTGCTTTTGTTGCGCACATTGGCTGTGGCGGCGGCGATTGTGGGATTTGCGGGACCGATTTTGAATCCTCAGGACCGGACCGGCGGTGACGGGCCGTTATTGGTTTTGATGGACGGCACTTGGGCCGGGGCGTCGGATTGGACGCGGCGGATTGAGCGGGTTCAGGGCGTTTTGGGTGAGGCGTCTCAGGCGGGGCGCGAGACGGCTGTGGTGGTCTTGACGGATATTCCTGCGGGTGATGTGCCGTTCCGGTCGGCGGATGCCTGGGTGTCTCAGTTGCCAAACCTGGCGCCTGCGGCTTGGGCACCGGATGCGGATGTTGTGTCTGCGTGGGCGGATGGATTGGGTTCGGGGTTTGATACGTTTTGGGTCTCGGATGGGTTGGATCATCCTTGGCGCGCGGGGCTTTTGAGTGCTTTGCAGGGCGCGGGGGCGGTTTGGGTGTTTGAGGCGCAGCGGTCTGTTTTTGGATTGCGGCCTGCGCGCTATGCGGATGGGGCGATTGCGTTGGAGGCGGTGCGCAGTCGGACGACGGGCGCGTCGGAGGTGACGGTGATAGGGCATGGGCTTGATCCGTCGGGCACGCCTCGGCAATTGACGAGTGGGGCGTTTGCGTTTGCCGATGGCGAAGAGGTCGCTTCGATTGCTCTGTCGTTGCCGCCGGAGTTGCGCAATCGCATCACGCGGTTTGAACTGTCGGGGCAACGGACAGCGGGGGCGGTGAGCCTGACAGATGATGCGTTGCAGCGGCGTGAGGTTGCCTTGCTGGCGGCGCGTGATGAACGCGAGGGTCTGCAGCTTTTGACGCCGACGCATTACCTTGAACAGGCTTTGTCGCCAAATGCGGATCTGATTGACGGGGCGATTGGCGATGTCGTTCTGGCGAACCCTGACGTGATCGTCCTGGCGGATATCGCGACCTTGGCTGCGGGCGAGGGCGAGGCAATTGAGGGTTGGGTGCGCGCGGGCGGTATTCTGGTGCGGTTCGCGGGGCCTCGGCTGGCGGCGTCCGATGTGGGGCGCGACGGCGAGGATATCTTGATGCCGGTGCGACTGCGCGCAGGTGGACGCAATGTGGGCGGTGCGATGTCATGGGGCGAACCAAAGGCGCTTCGGGCTTTTTTGCCTGAGAGCCCGTTTTTCGGGTTGGCCGTGCCAGGAGATGTTGTGGTTTCAGCGCAGGTGATGGCGCAACCCGATCCAACTCTGGCATCGCGCACGATCGCGGCTTTGAGCGATGGCACGCCATTGGTGACGCGCAAGCGGCTCGATGCGGGACAGGTGGTTTTGTTCCATGTGACGGCGAATGCGGAGTGGTCGACATTGCCGTTGTCGGGGTTGTTTGTGCAGATGTTGGAACGGTTGGCGGTTTCTTCAACGCCGGATCAGGTGACGGCGGAGGATTTGGCGGGCACGGTTTGGACGCCGGATCAGGTTTTGACGGCGACGGGGCAGATTGCGGACGCAGGATCGTTGCCCGGCGTTGCGGGCGAGGATTTGGCGGATGCGCCGTTGAGTGCGCAATTGCCTCCGGGGCTTTATGCGGGCGAGGATCGTCGAATAGCGCGCAATGTGATCGGGGCGCAGGACAATCTTGAGCGGGTCGTCTGGCCTGCGGACGTGCCGGTCGAAGGGTTGGCAGTGACGCGGTCTACGCCCTTGAAAGGGCTGGTTTTGGCGCTTGGGATGTTGGCGCTGATGGTGGACATACTGGCGTCGCTTTGGTTGTCGGGGCGATTGACGGGGCCGCGCGCTCAGGTCGTGGCGGTGATGGTCGCGGGGTTGTTGGTCATGGCACCGGATGTGCGGGCGCAAGAAACAGTCGAGGACATCGAGAAAGCGCTCTTGGCGGCGTCGGAGTTGTCTTTGGGGTATGTGGTGACGGGTGACAGGCGCACCGATGTGACGTCGAGTGCGGGATTGCAAGGTCTGTCGAGCGTCTTGTTCCGACGGACATCAATCGAGCCGACAGAGCCTTCTGCCGTGAATTTGGAAACCGATGAATTGTCGGTTTATCCGTTCCTTTACTGGGCAGTCACGCCGGACCAGCCGCGCCCCTCGTCCGAAGCCTATGCCAAGTTGAACCGATATTTGCGCACCGGGGGCATGATCTTATTTGATACCCGCGACGCGGACACGGCGCGGTTTGGCGGATCAAGCCCAAATGCGCGCAAGTTGCGAGAATTGGCGCTGCCATTGGACGTACCACCCTTGGAGCCGATCCCCAGTGACCACGTTTTGACGCGGACGTTTTATCTGTTGCAGGATTTTCCGGGTCGGCATGCAAGTCGTGATGTCTGGGTGGAAGCGGCACCTGCGGATGCTGCGCGGGCGGACGGGATGCCGTTTCGCAATCTCAACGACAACGTGACTCCGGTGATTATTGGCGGCAACGACTGGGCCTCAGCCTGGGCAATGGATGCGTCGGGTGCGCCGATGTATCCGGTTGGGCGCGGTTTTGCCGGAGAGCGGCAGCGTGAGATTGCATACCGGTTCGGCGTAAACCTGATCATGCATGTACTGACGGGCAATTATAAGTCGGATCAGGTGCATGTGCCTGCGCTTTTGGATCGGTTGGGGCAGTGAGGATTTTTGATCCATATTGCGCCGTGCGCTGCACGTCGCGGGGGTGGGGCTCTGCCCCCGGCCTGCGGCCTCCCCTGGAGTATTTTTGCCAAGAAGAAGTAGGGTGATGGAGACCGGAACGATCATCTTTGATCCGTTGTTGCCCTGGGCTTCGGTTTTTGCGGGCGCGCTTTTGGCGATTTTGTTTGTGAGCGTCGCGGTGTGGCGCGGGCTTACGGGCTGGTGGTTGCGAGGATTGGCGTTTGGGGTGTTAGTTTTGGCCTTGGCCAATCCGTCTTTACAGGTCGAGGATCGTGAGGCGCTGAGCGACATTGTGTTGCTGGTTGTGGATGAGAGTTCCAGTCAGGCGATTTCAGATCGGCCCGAGCAGGTTGCAAATGCGATTGCTGGCGTGGAGGTCGAAATCGCAGGGTTGGATAATACTGAATTGCGGATCGTGTCGCTTGGAGATGGGGACGGAAATCAGGGTACTTTGTTGATGGAGGCCTTGGCCAATGCAATGGCTGAAGAGCCTCGCGCGCGGCTTGCAGGGGCGATTTTGCTGACTGATGGACAGTTGCACGACATCGAGCGTGCGCCTGATTTGCCTGCCCCTTTGCATGCGTTGCTGACCGGACGGACGGATGACTGGGATCGCCGGTTGTTGGTGCAAAACGCTCCGGCGTTCGCGATTTTGGGCGAGCCTGTGACGCTGACTTTGCGGATCGAGGATCAGGGCGCGGTGCCGCCAGGATTGCCGGAACGCGCGGAGATCGAGATCGCAGTCGATGGCGATGAGCCGCAGCGATACATGGTGCCGGTGGGCGAAGATCTGGAATTGCCGGTGACATTGCAGCATGGCGGTAGGAACGTCATTCAATTCACCCTGCCGGAGCAGGAGGGCGAACTGACAGCGCGCAATAACGCGGCCGTGGTGCAGATAAACGGGGTGCGAGATCGTCTTCGGGTGTTGCTGGTGTCGGGAGAGCCGCATGCCGGTGAGCGGACTTGGCGGAATTTGCTAAAGTCAGACGCGTCCGTGGATCTGGTACATTTCACTATTTTGCGCCCGCCGGAAAAGCAGGACGGCGTGCCTGTGAACGAATTGTCTCTGATCGCCTTTCCGACGCGGGAGTTGTTTCTGGACAAGGTCGATGAGTTCGATCTGATCATTTTTGATCGCTATAAGCGGCGCGGGATTTTGCCGTCGATCTATCTGGATAACGTGCGGCGTTATGTGGAAGACGGGGGGGCTTTGCTGATTGCTGCGGGGCCGGATTATGCGGGCGCGGATTCGATTTATCGGTCTCCGCTGGCCGAGATCATTCCGGCGGCCCCGTCGGGGCGGGTTTTGGAGCAGGCCTATTTGCCGACCGTAACCGATATCGGTCAGCGTCACCCTGTGACCGAGGGTTTCCAGCCAGACGTACAGGGCGACGCGGCCCCTTGGGGGCAGTGGTTGCGTTTGATTGATGTGGTGCCTGAGCGAGGCACTGCGGTGATGTCGGGCGTCGAAGATCGGCCCTTGTTGGTACTGGACCGTGTGGGCGAGGGGCGCGTGGCGTTGCTGGCGTCGGATCATGCGTGGCTGTGGTCGCGCGGCTATGACGGGGGCGGGCCGCAGTTGGAATTGCTGCGCCGTCTTGCCCATTGGATGATGAAAGAGCCGGACCTTGAAGAAGAGGCGCTGAGTGTTTTGGCCGAGGGTCAGACCATGGTGGTGACGCGGCGGACCTTGGGAGAAGAAGTGGCCCCCGTGGAGATCACCGGACCGGATGGTACTGTGGTGTTGGTGCCGTTGGAAGAGGTGTCGCCGGGGCGTTTTGTGGCGACTTTTGAGGGACCGTCAATCGGGCTTTATCGGTTGGCTGAGGGAGATCAGGAGGCTGTTGTCGCGCTTGGGCCGTCGGCGCCGCGCGAGTTTGAAGAAACAATCGCCACCGGGTCGGTTTTGGAAACTCTCGTTGCCGGGACGCGTGGTGGCGTTCGCGTGTTGGAGGACGGCGTGCCGGATATTCGCGTTGTGCGTGAGGGTCGTGTCGCTGCCGGGCGTGGCTGGATCGGGATCACGCCGCGAGGCGCATACCTGACGGCAGATGTGAGTGTTTCGCCGCTCTTGCCAGCCTGGGCGTTGCTTTTGCTGGCGACATTGCTGGCGGTGGCGGGTTGGCTGCGCGAAGGGCGGAGGTAGGCCTTATTCCTCTCCGGGGCGTTTCAGGCTGAACACTTCGGTAATGCGGCTGTAATCGCGGTAGCCGAGGCGTGTCAGGGGCTGATATTTCAGAATATCGAACAGGCCATCTACCACGCAATCGTCGCGCAGATGCACGCCGGTGACTTCACCGAAGGTGACGAAGTTGGCCTCGCCGGGAAGCTGGACGATCTGTGTCAGTTTGCATTCGAGAGAGGCAGGCGCGTTTGCCACGCGCGAGGCGGCGATGGTTTTGCACGCTGCGCGCGTGATCCCGGCCTTGTCGAACTCGTCGATGTCACGCTCCCACGGACCGGAGGTGACGTTCATCGCGTCGCGCATTTCGTATTCGACGATGTTCACGCAGAAGACTCCGGTGTCGCGGATATTGGCGACGCTGTCTTTGGTTCCGTCGCGGTCGGGTTTGGCGCTTGTGGAGGCGAACATGACCTGCGGGGGCTCATAGGCGACGGCGTTGAAGAAGGAATACGGCGCGAGGTTTTCAGAGCCATCCGCGCCACGGGTCGAGATCCAGCCGATGGGGCGCGGGGTGACGACGGCGTTGAAGGGATTGTGTTTCAGGCCGTGGCCGTTTTCGGGGCGGTAGAACATGAGGCGTGTGCTTTCGGTTCTTGGTGTTTGTCTCGGACCTAGCGCCGTGCTAGGCGCGTTTCCAGCCAAAAGCGCCAAATTGGGAAGGCGAGATGTACGAGCTGGAGCGGGAAACAGCGGCAGATAGGTGGGAGGTCGAGGCGCTCTTCGACCTTTGCTTTGCGCCGGGCCGGGAGGCTTTGTCGTCTTATCGCTTGCGCGATGGCGTCGATCCGGTGGCGGATCTCAGTCTTGTGGCGCGCGATGAGGGCGGCGTTTTGGCAGGAGCCGTACGGTATTGGCCTGTGCTGGTGGGCGGCGCTCGGGTGCTTTTACTGGGTCCGATTGCGGTGCATCCGACACGGCAGGGTGAGGGGCTTGGGGCGCTGTTGGTCGAAGAGAGCCTTGCCCGCGCCGATGGCTGGGAGCGGGTGATGCTGGTCGGAGACGCGCCCTATTACGGGAAGTTCGGGTTTTCGCGGTTGTCTGGCGTTGAGATGCCGCCGCCAACGAACCCGGATCGGGTGTTGGGGCGCGAGATCGTCGCCGGTGGCTGGGACGGAGTGCGCGGGCGCGTCACGCAAGGTCCAGGATAAAACCGGAGGTCGCGCCTCAGGTATTTTTGAAAGGGTGAAGGTTTAGGTTTCGTCTTCTTTTGGGAGGCGCTGCGCAGCTTTGCGCACAAGGACGTGCCGCAGGTCGTGCATTGCCATCAAAAGCGCGTCTGTGACCTTTTCGAGATCGTCGTCACTGGCCTTTTGCTGAGCCCAACTGGCGGTCAGGTTCAGGTGATCGACAGTGCGCAGGATGTCGTCGATCTGGCGGGTTTCGAGGGTTTGTGCGCGACGGGTCTGCCAGTTGGCGATGGCGGTTTGGTCTTGTTCTGTCAGGACGTATTCGCCGTGGGGTTTGATATCGCCTTGGCGATTGATCACGGCGATCTGCGTCATTTCAATGCGTCGGTTGCGGTTTTCCGGGTTGATGTGGAAAACGACCACGCCGTTGTCGCGCAGGCGCATGTAGTATTCAGGGGGCGCGCCGGTCACGTCAGGCCCTTGCAAAAGCGCTGGATGCGGCTGGCGGCCTCTTTCAGGGCCTCATCAGAGGTTGCGTAGCTGACGCGGAAGGCGGGTGAGAGGCCGAAAGCCGCGCCAAAGACCACGGCAACGCCCTCTTGTTCGAGGAGTGCTTTGCAGAAGGTCTCATCTGTGTCGATCAGCGTGCCGTTGCTGCTGGTTTTACCGATGCAGCCTTTGATCGAAGGATAGACGTAGAACGCGCCGTCCGGTACGGGGCAGTCGATGCCGGGTGCGGCGTTCAGACCTGCGACGATCAGATCGCGGCGGCGCAGAAAGGTCTGCACATTTGCCGGGATGAAATCTTGCGGTCCGTTTAGCGCCTCAACCGCGGCCCATTGGCTGATGGAGCATGGGTTCGACGTTGATTGCGATTGGATTTTGCGCATCGCCTCAATGAGGTGTTTTGGCCCGCCCGCGTAGCCGATGCGCCATCCCGTCATGGCGTATGCTTTTGACACGCCGTTCAGGGTCAAAGTGCGGTCTTTTAGTGCCGGTGCGATCTGTGCGGGTGTCGAGAACTCGAAACCTGGGAAGGCGATGTGTTCGTACATGTCATCGCTAAGCACCCAAACGTGGGGATGGCGTTCAAGGACGTCGGTAAGCTCTTTGAGGGCTTTTGGGCTGTAACCTGCGCCGGTAGGGTTCGACGGAGAGTTGAAGATCAGCCATTTGGTCTTTGGCGTGATCGCGGCCTCGAGTTGCTCGGGCGTGATGCGGAAATTGTTGTCAGGGCCAGCGGGCAGGACAACGGGCGTACCACCGGCCAGCAGCACCAAGTCGGGGAAGCTGACCCAATAAGGGGCCGGGATCAGGACTACGTCGCCCGGGTTAAGCGTAGCCATCAGCGCGTTGTAGAGCACCTGCTTGCCGCCAGTGCCGACGGTGATTTCGGACGCGTCGTACGCAAGGCCGTTCTCGCGCAGGAATTTCTGCGAGATTGCAGATTTGAGTTCGGGGATGCCGTCGACAGCGGTGTAGCGGGTGTGGCCTGCATCAATGGCGTATTTCGCGGCCTCACGGATGTTTTCGGGTGTCGGAAAATCAGGTTCCCCGGCGCCAAGGCTGATAATATCGCGTCCTGCTGCCCGCAGTTCTCCGACAAGCCCGGTCAGGGCGACGGTTGGCGAGGGTTTGACGCGGTTGAGTGTCGCAGACAGGAAGGCCATGGTCGTCCTCGGAAATTTTTGTTGTTAGGGAGTGTCATAGAAAGCGTCTATGACCCCTGCAAGCTTTTAGGATGAAAATGATGTCCGAACGTATCGAAGATAACTGGTATTCCAATGAGGCCGCGACGTTTGGCGACCGGGTTGCGGCGGCGCGTGAGGGGCAGGGGCTTAGTCAAAAGGCGCTTGCCAAGAAGCTGGGTATTGCTCTGAAAACGCTTGAGGGCTGGGAAAACGACGTCTCGGAACCACGTGCAAACAAATTGCAGATGTTGTCGGGTGTCTTGAATGTGTCGCTTGGATGGATTTTGACCGGTGATGGACGGGCGCCTGACGAGGTGTTGCACGATGGCGATGCGTTGGGCCTTGAGGACGTGATGAGCGAGATGCGCCTGTTGCGGACACAGATGAGCCAGGCGGCGGATCGAATTGGGGTGCTGGAGAAGCGTCTGAAGTCGGCGCTTTTGGATAGGGTCGCGTGAGTGAGACGCGTGATACCCGCCTGAAACGGCTGAAAATGCGGTCCTGGAGGCGGGGCATGCGCGAGATGGATATGCTGCTTGGGCCGTTTTCTGACGCACCTTTGGCGGATTTATCGGATGACCAGCTTGATATTTATGAGCGGCTTTTGTCTGAAAATGACCAGGAAATTTATCGATGGGTGAGCGGGCAGGCGGAAACTCCTGATGAATATCAAGGACTTGTTGCAAAAATTCTGACCCATTCGGATGCGGCTTGATCTGATTTTCCAGAATTTCGCAACGAATTTTTTCCAGCTTTAACGCAATTTTTGGATTTTCGGCTGATGTGTTCGGTAAGCGAGCAGATGGGCAGAGAGACCTGAAAATGAGCATTTATCAACACGTAGGCGACACCGTTTCGCCAGCCCCCTTTAAGAAGGACTATCTTGAAAGTCTGGCGTTGATCGAACGATTGCACCGGCTTTTGCTGGATGTGATCAAAGACGAGTTCGAGCGTCTTGGTGTTCTGGAGATCAACGCGGTGCAGGCGTTGTTACTGTTCAACATCGGAGATCACGAGGTGACGGCGGGGGAATTGAAGTCGCGCGGTTATTATCAAGGCTCGAACGTGTCCTATAACCTTAAGAAGTTTGTTAATAAGGAGAAAATAGGGGAGGGTACAAATCCCGACGCGGTAAAAGGTAGGGACCCCTTTTTCAGGGTCCCCACGGTTCACTTAAGCAACTCTTCAAATGACTTCCTCTTGAGCACCCGTTCTCCGGGGTCACGCTTGCCTTCCAAGAACTATCTCTCACGGTTCTCCTAGTGCTGCCTTAGGCGCATGTCAGAGCCGCCTTGGCGTTCTGAGCGGATCAACTCGAGCAACTCCGGCAGTTCGCCCTGAGCCTTCCTCCGGTAGGCGCTGATGACCTTCCTGATGATCGTACTCTTGGTGCTGCCACTAGCACCCACAAAGCCGTCCGGTGCAGATTGGTAAGATCGCGGACGATTTGGAGCGGACGTTGGCTGTTTTCTCGTCGGAAGAGCGCACTGCGGACAAAGCGGAATTTCAAACTCAACAATATCCTCCTTAGTACGAGGGCAATCGATATTGCGCTGTTCTTGACAAAAGGGTTGCAATCTGGCTGGCTCGAGGTCCGATTTTTAACATGCAACTTTGATTTATTGCTAAGGAAACATTGTGGGAAACCTAACTAAATTTAAGCCCATTACGGCTGTGCTTGCGCTTTTCTTGGCTATTCCTGCGTGTACCATGGACCCCAATGCTGGTAGCGCGTTCAATGATAGGGGGCCGGCCACTTTGGTCACGATTGGTGGCGAAGTGTACACGGTGTGGCCAAGCAAATCGCTGACTGATCGTTGGGAGTCTGTTCACGACCACGGAAAGTTCAACTTATTGATTAAGGGATTGGGTGAAGCAGAAAGAAACCAAAGGCTTGAAGACCATATTACCGCGATCGAAAAGGCTAGCGGGTGCAAGGTGGACCGGACTTCGATGGTTTCTCTTTCAGGACCAATCCAATTGCTTGCGGGTGTGATCTGCTGATTCCGTAATTCGGTTTTGTCTAGCGTCCGGACTGCGGACAACCAGCCTTCTTGCATCCTAGATGACCGCACCGTTCACTTCCTCGGTCTCTTTTGGGGTAGTTTTCAGCACCGCGACTGTTGCGTCGGCTCCGGGCTCGAAGGCGACATCTGACTATTTTTCTCAGATGACCGATTCATCACGTTAAGCAGTCATTGCGAGGCGTCGCTCGGAAAATTCACGCTTGAACGGCAGCTTCCACCGATACCGGACGTTTGAGAAAATTGAGGCTATGACCGAGTTGCGG
>JARFRG010000085.1 GCA_029287375.1 Boseongicola sp.
GTTTTGGGCGAAGAGGTCGGCCACCGCCGGGTCATCGCCTGCTGCATCGGCTTTCTCGGCACACTTCTGGTCATTCAGCCAAGCTTCGCAGACGTCGGCTGGCCTGCCCTCTTGCCACTTGGCGTGGCCGTCGATTTTGCACTTTTCATGCTGGTGACGCGCCAGATCGCCAAAGACATCGACCCAATCACGCTGCAAGCGGCCTCAGGCGCAATGGCCACGACCGCACTCATCCCGCTGATGGTGCTTGCAAGCCCGTTCAATGCGCCCGGCCTTGCGTTCAGTGTGCCAAGTGGCACTGAATGGATGTTACTTTTCGCCCTCGGCGCGCTCGGAACGTCGGCCCACCTCCTCATGACATGGTCGCTCCGATTTGCACCGTCCGCCACTGTCGCACCGATGCAATATCTTGAAATTCCCGTCGCTGCAGCCTTTGGCTGGCTGATTTTCCGCGATTTTCCAAACGGCCTGGCGCTTCTCGGCATATGCATCACCATCACGGCAGGCTTATACATCCTGATCCGTGAACAACGCCTCAGCCGATCAGAGCCGCCACCACCCGCGCCAGCGCCGCCCGCGGTGTAATCACCAACATGCCCGGCCCGTCAAATTCAAGACGCACCGGGCCGGTGACACGATTTGACGTCCCAACGCGACCGTTTGGCGAAAACACATGCGGGTCCAGCGGCCACTCCAGCCCCGTCGAGCGTCCACGAACTTCGGTCATCGGATACACCGAAAACCGCGTGCCAACCTCAAGGTCCACCGCCAATTGCAAGGGGGCCGCGAACACCAAATCCTCGTCCCCCACCACAATCACAGGCGCGCCCACATGGCACACCAAGCCGGTCATCACCGCGAGCGTGTGGTCAATGCGGGCATTCGCAAAACCAACCGCCAGAACAAATGGCGCATCGATCACTGCGATGCTCTTCTCAAAATCGGTGCGGTTCTGATCCAGAATCTGAACGACGTTTTCGGCGCCGACGCGCGAAATGGCGGCCTCGGACACCGAATCAAGATCGCCGATCACCGTCTGCGGCACATGTCCAAACGCCAGCGCACGATCCGCCCCGCCATCTGCAGCAACAAGGGTTGGCGCGAATTTCAATGCTTCATCAAGGCTTTCGCGGCTAGGATCACCTCCACCCACCAAAGTGACACCCACAGAGGATTGAACTTGTCGAAGATCCATGGCCGAATGTCCTATTCTACCTCGACGCCACATTTGTGACGTGAAAATATACCGTTAATTCCTTGGGAGTATCCCTATTTCCGACCCCCTTCTTGGTAAACACATTGTTGCTGGATAAGGGAGAAAGCGACCCGAAATGACTGGATCGAACAAAATACTGACCGTTTCCTATGGGACGTTCAGCTGTACGCTGGAAGGATTTGACGATCCATTCGGCACGATGCGCGGGATCGCCGAGTACTTCCGTGACCTGGCCGCCGACGACCGCTACTTCGGGGCCGAACCTCCGACGCCCGACGTCGAGATGTTGCAAAACATTGCACAAAAAGACGCAGGGCGCCGCGTCGAAGCCCGTGTGGGCGAGACCGGCCTTGCCTTGCGCCAGGTTGATGAAGCCCCTGAAGCACCCGCCGCCGACGCCGCCCCAGCTCCCGAACCAAAGGCCCCTGCCGCCACCGAAGACGCTGAAGTCCTTGACCATGGCCCCCTTGCCTTTGACGACGACTATCTGATGGCGGACGAACCCGAAGACGTTCTGACCGTCGATCTGACCGCCGCGGCCCCGACACCGGCTGATACCCCGGCCGAAAGCGTCGCCGAAAAACTGCGCCGTATTCGCGCCGTTGTGTCGCGCACCATCGACCCACAGGAAAATCAATCGGCTTTTGACGCCGCCCCGGACGCCGCAAGCGACGCCGGGGCCGATCCCGAGCCACGCCAACGGGCATTGACCCGCACAATCGCGGATATCACTGCGGGTCTCGCCGATGAAGACGACGACCAAGACGGTGGCGACGCAGACATCGAAGACGACGACGAGGCCGAAGCCCCCGAACTCACGCTCAGTGATGACGCGGCGGAAAAAGCCGACACGTCCCTTATTGCATCTATTGTCGCCTCTGACCGCGATATTGATGCGGTAGAAGACGACGCCGACAATCTGTTTGACGAAGAAGAACAAGATTTCAGCGACGAAATCCAATCCGATCAGGACGATTTCGACGCCGCTCTTAGCGCAGCAATTGCCAATGTTACGTCCAGAACGGCGACCGCTGAACCGCTCGACGAAGATACATCCGAAGACAGCGACGAAGCCCTTGAGCCAGCGACTGCCGACGCCCCTGACGAGGACTTCGGCGACAGTTTCGAGGATGACGCGTTCGAGGATGACGAACCGGCGGATCTCGAAATCGCCGACGCTTCAGACCCCGGGCGCAAACCCTCGCGCCCGCTCGAGCCATTGTCAGACTCCAATGGCAACGTCGGTCGTCTGCTTGAAGAGACCGATCAAAAATTCAACGACGATGATGGCATACGCCGTCGTCGCGTGATCAGCCAAATGCGCGCGGCCGTTGCCGCCACAAAGGCCGACCGCATCCTGTCGCGCATCATTCCACGTGACGAACAAGAGGCCGAACAACAAGACGCCTACCGTCAGGATCTGACCCGCGCCATGACGCGCCGCCCGCGCTTCTCCGAAGTCACAAAAGCAGAAGCCGCCGCACGTCCCGCACCTTTGGTTCTTGTGTCGTCACAACGCGTCGACGACATCAAAAAGCCCGAGGACAGCGACGCAACCCCGGCACCTCAGCAAATGCCAGCCAGTGAGACCACACCTGCGCAGGCCTCAAATTTCCGCGAATTCGCGGCAACGATGGGTGCAACCGAATTGCCCGACCTGTTAGAAGCCGCCGCCGCATACACCGCGTTTGTCGAAGGTCAGGCGCACTTTTCGCGGCCCGAGATCATGAAACGCGTCGCACGCGTTGATCCCGCTCTCGAGGTCAGCCGCGAAGCTGGCCTGCGATCCTTCGGCCAGCTTCTGCGTCAGGGGAAAATCCACAAATTGCAGCGCGGTCAATTCACCGTGCCAGACAGCACACGCTTTAACCCGACACAGCGGATTGCGGGCGAATAAAGTACTGATAGTTAAAGTTAAAACGGCGCCACACCTTGGCGCCGTTTTGCGTTTCACACGCCCGTTGCGACAATCGCTTCGGCCAGAATAGGCACCGTTGCTTCGTTCAGGCCTGCAATATTCATGCGGCTGTCACCGACCATGTAGATCCCGAATTTCTCGCGCATCTCAACCACCTGCTCGGGCGTCGCGCCCAACCGCGAGAACATCCCGCGATGATCAGCGATGAAATCAAATTGATCGGAATTCGTGCGCTGCCGAAGCGTCTCGGCCAATTGCGTGCGCAGTTTCAACATCCCTTCGCGGACGTCCTCCAATTCCGCCTGCCAGTCGGCACGCAACGTCGGATCATCCAGAATTGTCGTCACAACGCGCGCGCCGTGATCGGGCGGAAAGGAATAGTTCTGACGGTTCAAAAACGCCAGCGTCGCCTGCGCGGAGGCCTTGTAGCTTTCGTTTGACGTGATCGCCATCAAAAGCCCGGTGCGCTCGCGGTACACACCAAAATTCTTGGAACAACTCGCCGCAATAATAACTTCCGGCAATTTCGACGCCAAAAGCCGCGTGCCATAGCCGTCTTCTTCAAGCCCGTCACCAAACCCCTGATACGCAATGTCGATAAAGGGTACGGCACCGGTCCGATCCAACAATTCGACCACCGCATTCCATTGCTCAGCCGTCAGGTTTGCACCCGTTGGATTGTGGCAACAGCCATGCAACAACACCAGATCGCCGCGTTTAACGCCCTTCAAATCATCCATCATACCCGCGAAATCGACGCCACGCGTTTCGCCATCGAAATAGCGATACTCCCGCATCGGAACACCCAAATATTTGATAATGGACGGATGGTTCGGCCATGTCGGGTTCGAAATCCAGATCGTCGATGCACGGTTAGCATATTGCATCAGTTCAAGCCCCTGCCGCACGGCACCCGTCCCGCCCGGCGTCGCAACTGCGGCGACCCGTGATGCATCCACGCTGTCGGCAAGAATTAGGTTGCGCATCGCCGTCGCAAATGCCGGATCTCCCGCAAGTGATGTATAGGCCTTGGTCTCCTGCTCTTCGACAATCCGTCGTTCGGCCGCTTTCACCGCGCGCATCACCGGCGTCACTCCTTCGGCGTTCTTATACACTCCAACGCCCAAATCGATCTTCGTGGTGCGCGGGTCGTCGCGATACATCTGCACAAGGGCAAGGATTTTGTCGGCGGGTTGTGGGGTCAGGTCGGTCAGCATTGTGTCAGATCCTCAGGATTGAATACGCGACAGGTCTCGGTCGCGGGTCAGTGTGCGGACATGATCCTCACGCCGCACCGGTGTGAAACCGCTTTTTTGATAGGTTTGCAAGGCGCGCGGGTGGTCCAGTGTGCAGGTATTCACCGTCAGCTTCGTCGTGCTCGGACGCGCCCAAGCCGTCAATATCGCGGTGCGCAACATCCATTTTCCAAGCCCGCTCCCGACCGCCTCCGGCACAAGACCCAAATAGGCAATGTCGACGACGCCTTCGCCTTTGTCCTCCAACAGAAAAAAGCCCTGCGGCCATCCGCGCCCGTACAGCACAGAAAGCGACATCGCATCGGCAGCAAGCCACTCGCCAATCTCATCATGTTCGCGTTTGTGGATGTCTTCCCACGCATAGTCCCGCCCGACCGCGTCGTACAGACACAAGAAAAACCAGACCGGCGGGGCCTCGGCATGCAGCAACGACACCTGCGAGCGGACCGGAAGATGCGGCCAGTCCCAGCTGGGGCAGGCATCCATCTCCAGAAAGGTCACCGTGTAGGGAACCTCGGTACCGGCAGTTTGGATTGTCATCCCGTCTCAACCTTCAGATCACCGTACATGCCCCATTCGGCCCACGAACCATCGTACAGCGCATGCTGGCGGTGACCCATCCGCTCCAGCGCAAGCGACAAGACCGCCGCCGTCACGCCTGAACCACAGGTGGTGATTGCAGGCTTGCCCAAATCAACGCCCGCGGCCTCGAAAATCCCGCGCAGTTTCGCAGGCTCTTTCATCGTGCCGTTCGCATTCAAAAGCGTCTGGAAAAACACGTTTTTCGACCCGGGAATACGCCCCTGACGCAATCCCTCGCGTGGTTCGGGTTCCACACCCTGAAACCGGCCCGGAGACCGCGCGTCGATAATCTCGTGATCCCCAAGCTTTGCCGCCGACGCCACCTGTGTGACGTCACGCACCAAATTGTTCTGCCGTGTCACCGTGATGTGGCGATCACGCATGATCGGCGCCATGTCCTCGGTCGGGCGGCCCTCGGCGATCCATTTGGGATAACCTCCATCCAAAACGGCCACGTCCGACTTTCCCATAAGGCGAAACAGCCACCAAACCCGCGCCGCTGACATAAGTCCGGCACCATCATAGATCACGACCTGATGTCCATCGCCGACCCCCATCGCGCGCATCCGCGAGATGAACTTCTCGA
The DNA here is from genome assembly GCA_029287375.1 of Boseongicola sp. Classification (GTDB taxonomy): domain Bacteria; phylum Pseudomonadota; class Alphaproteobacteria; order Rhodobacterales; family Rhodobacteraceae; genus Boseongicola. The sequence continues at coordinate 5,559 of JARFRG010000085.1, forward strand.
CCGGAGGTGCCATATGCGGCATCTCGGACCTCAGATCACTGATTTCATCGATATCAAAGAACCGCGCGCCCGGAATATGCCCTTGTTCGTACTCGGCGCGTGGATCGCGACCAGCCGCAGGTAAATACCACGAGGCATCAATCGCCCTCAAATCTGGATCTTTCAGGTGCCGCTCCAGCCAGTCGGTCGACACCAGGGTTTGCGGATCGTCAGTCATCGGTTTCCCCCGGGCATTGGTCCCTTATCGTGCTACGCCCGCCGCTGCGACTTGGCAAGGTTTCCCCATTGCTTGACGCCCCGAACCGCAGCGCTCATCGTGGCCAATGAAAAGCCGGGAAGGACTGAAATGATCCCCAAACACATGCGTGGCGTACAGCTAGTGGCCCACGGAGGCCCCGACGTTCTGGTCCACAAAACCGACATCCCAACGCCCCGACCCGGACCGATGGACGTGCTGATCCGCGTTGCCGCCGCAGGCGTGAACAACACCGATATCAACACACGCGTTGGATGGTATTCGAAAGGCGACAATGATGCCGACGACGCCAGCTGGGCGGGTACCGCTCTGCAATTTCCACGCATCCAGGGCATCGATGTCTGCGGTCACATCGTGGCCGTCGGCACTGGCGTCGACCCGGCCCGCATCGGCGAACGCGTGCTGGTTGAACCCTGCTTGCGAGAAAGCGGCGGGAAACCGCTTGATCCGGTTTGGTTTCTCGGTTCCGAATGCGATGGCGGCTTTGCAGAATACACGCGCGTCGCCGCCCGCCATGCCTATGCCATCGACACCACGCTGACCGATACCGAACTGGCGTCGTTTCCGTGCTCATACTCAACGGCTGAAAACATGCTGACACGCGCACAGGTGAGTGCCGGCGACCGCGTCCTGATCACCGGCGCTTCCGGCGGCGTCGGCTCGGCTGCCGTCCAATTGGCCTGCGCGCGCGGCGCGAAAGTCATCGCCGTGACCAGTCCCTCCAAAGCCGATGCTCTACGCGATCTCGGGGCGGCGCAAATCTTGACGCGAACGGACACACCCAGCGAAATTCTTGGCCCCAACAGTATCGATGTCGTCATCGATCTGGTCGCCGGGCCGGGTTGGCCCGACCTTCTCGACGTCTTGCGTCCCGGTGGCCGCTACGCTGTCGCCGGCGCGGTGGCGGGTCCGATCGTCGAACTGGATGTGCGGACGTTGTACCTCAAAGATCTCAGCTTTTTCGGCTGCACTGCGCTGGATCCTCAGGTTTTCGCCAACCTCGTCAGGCTGATCGAAACGGGCGCGATTAAACCGCTGGTCGCGCAGACATTTGATCTAAAAGAGATTTCAATGGCTCAGGAGGTATTCCAGGAAAAAGGCTATGTTGGCAAAATCGTCCTGAACGTCACCGCGCCCTAGCCATTTTCCCGCAGTATCGCGCCTGCAAGATACAGTGAGCCACAGATTAAGACCCGCGCATCTGGCGTATGGGAAAGAATGTCATCAAGCGCCTCGCTCACCGATGCCGCCACATGCGACTCCAGCCCGACATCGCTTGCCGCCGCTGCCGTGTCTTCTGCGGAAAGCGTCGCCGCCTCCCCCGGGATGGCGACGGCGTGCAGCGTCTCGGCATGGGCCGCCAGCGGGCGCAAATATCCGACCACATCTTTGGTCGATAACATCCCGCAAATCATATGTGTCGGGCGTTTCGGCAATCCCTCCAGCGTTTCCGCAAGCGCTTTGCCCGCAGCAGGATTGTGTCCGCCGTCCAGCCATAGCTCGGCCCGCTTCGCACGCTCGACCAACGGCCCCTCGCGCAATCGCTGCATCCGTGCAGGCCAATACGCCGAAGTAACCGCACCCTCGCAAGCCACCTCGTCAAATCCAAGATGCCGCAACGCTGCGATTGCCATGCCCGCGTTGCCGACCTGATGCGGTCCGCGCAAATTCGGCAAGGGCAGATCCAAAAGCCCGCGCTCATCCTGATAGACCATCCGGCCATTTTCCTGACCCACGTGCCAATGCTGCCCGTAGGCAAGAACTGGCGCGCCAAACCGTTGCGCCTCTTTTTCGATCACCTCAAGCGCTGCGTCGTGCTGCGGCCCCACAACGACCGGCACATTCCGCTTTATGATCCCGGCTTTCTGAAAGGCAATTTCAGGGATTGTGTCACCCAGAAACTGCTGATGATCCAAATCGATTTTGGTAATAATCGTTAACGCCGGTTCGGCAATTACATTAGTTGCATCGTGCCGCCCGCCAAGACCGACCTCCAGCAAAGTCCAGTCCGCTTTTTCACGAGCAAAAGCCAGAAACGCCGCCACGGTCGTGATCTCGAAATAGGTGATCGAGCCACCACCGTTCGCGGCGTAAACTTCGTCGAGATAGGCCGACAAACGGTCTTCACTGATGATCTCGCCCGCCACACGAATGCGCTCGTGAAAGCGCGCAAGATGCGGAGATGTATAGGCATGCGCCGATTGACCTGCCGCCTCGATACCGGCACGGATCATCGCTTGCGTCGACCCCTTGCCATTCGTGCCTGCCACATGAATGACAGGCGGCACTCTAAGATGCGGGTCGCCGACCGCGTTCAGGCAACGCCACATCCGATCCAGAGTCAGATCAATAATCTTCGGGTGAAGCGCCATCATCCGGTTCAAGATGGCGTCGGACGTATCTCGCGTCATTGGCGGCGGTCCCTGAGGCAGCAGTTAAGAAATGTTAGCGCCAAAATGGCATGGCAAGACCACATGAAGACGAAGCGACACAGCCTGAAAACGTCAGGTTTCCATTTTATCCGCAACCACATCCGTAGCGATGCTCTCGGGTGAAGGTAAATCCCCCATCACCGGGGGGCTCATACCCAAAAGCATCCGCAGGATCGTCACCAGCTCTTTTTTCATCTGAACGCGATGTGTTACCTGGTCCAGCATCCCGTGATCCAAAAGATATTCCGCGCGTTGAAACCCTTCGGGCAGCTTCTCGCGGATCGTCTGTTCAATCACGCGCGGTCCGGCGAAACAGATCAAGGCATTGGGCTCGGCGATATGCACATCCCCCAGCATCGCATAAGACGCCGTCACACCACCCGTCGTCGGATGCGTCAGCACCACGATATACGGCAACCCCGCCTCTTTCAGCATCTGAACCGCAACCGTCGTGCGGGGCATCTGCATCAGGCTCAAAATACCTTCCTGCATCCGCGCGCCACCTGCGGCTGAAAACAAGACAAACGGTCGCTTCAACTCAACCGCCCGCTCCGCTGCGGCAATGATCGCATTGCCGACGTACATTCCCATGGAACCACCCATGAAACTGAAATCCTGCGCCGCGGCCACGATCGGTGTTCGCCCGATCTCACCTTCGGCGACCAGCATTGCCTCAGCCTCACCCGTGCTTCGTTGCGCGGCCTTCAGTCGCTCTGGGTATTTCTTCTGATCGCGAAATTGTAAAGGATCCACAATCGGCGCAGGCACCTTGACCTCCACAAACACGCCATTGTCAAACAGCGCATGGAACCGATCACGCGGCGTGATCCCCATGTGATGATCGCATGCGGTGCAGACGTTCAGGTTCTCGGCCAGTTCACGGTGAAACAACATCGTTCCGCATTCGGCGCATTTTGTCCAAAGGTTCTCAGGAACCTCTCTGCGCGAAAACAGCGAGTTGATCTTCGGTCTGACGTAGTTGGAAATCCAGTTCATTGGGTGCCCGTAACCGTTAAGGTTTTACCTCAGATAATTGGCGCGGGCTGCGAATGCAATCAGTCAAGCACCCGGCGGATGCACCACCACACCAAAACCAGCGCGCCAAGATCCGCTAACACCCACGGGCTCAGCACTGAAAGCTCGGCCAATCCCGAGGTCGAGCGAAACAACCCAAGCCCGGTGATCGTCCCGTCCACCGCGATGATTGTCACGGCAATGGCGTTGTTGGCAAAGTGAAAACCCCATGCAGCACCGATGCTGCCTGTGCGCGCCGTCAGATCCCCTGCCAACACTCCAAACAACGCTGCATAGGCCATATATGTTAGGGCTGTAGCGGTCGGAAACACCGGCGAATAATGCGCCGCCGCGAACGCCAAAGCTGGAACAATCAGCCAGACCAGGGGGCTGCGAAAGCGCGCTGCGATCTGTGATTGCAAGTAGCCGCGGAAAAACAACTCCTCCGCGCCGGTCTGGGCAGCCACGGCAATAAGGGCAAATGGCAACCACATGAGCCAGACGCCGACATCCAGGTTGCGCACAGTCGTTTCGTCGCGTGCCGTCGGAATTATCGTCAGAATCGCCACCACACCAAGTGTCACCGCGCCAGCAACGACGAAATGGCGCAGCGTCCGTGCGCCGGGTCCGATCAAGGACAGCGCGCCGCGCCGATGCCAAAACCGCACCGCCAAAAGCGTCGCAAGCCCCAGGACGCCCACAATCATGAAATAGATTATCGCTCCGGAAGACGTGGCAGGGTCACCACCCGCAATCGCACGCAATGCCGTTTCAAAGGACACGTCCTCGACCAGCGACAATACCAATGCAATCGCACCTAACCAAACAAACAAGAGCCCAAGCGCCGACACTGTGACGGCCACAATCCGCCAGATCGCAGACCGCTCAGAGGCGGCAGAAATCATCGGGGCAAATCGCGCATAGACCATACAGGTCGGACCTTTTGTGATCGTTGAAATGACGTTGACAGCGAACAGCTAAACCTTTTTTAACCAAAACCCATCATGCATCCACCAAAGGATGAGAAACATGATCTTCACCGTCGCCCCGCCGGCCGGGGTCATGCTTGCACTCTGCCTGACGATATGGCCCGCGCAAGGCCTCTGCGCACACCTTCCATCAAAGCCTGCAATGTTTCGGGCGGACGCGCAGTCCAACCGCGAAATTCGCCCTATGGAACACGTGGAGATCGAACCGATGTCTTGTAGCGCAACTGGGCGCTGCCGCCCGCACAAAGGCCCGACAGCGCGCACAGTTTGTCGCGAAACAGGCCTGTGTATCCCGGCGTCCCCCGCGTGGCTCACAACTGGCCCCCTTGCGAACAGGCCATCCCACGCTGGCGGCTTCTCTCCCGCTTCCAGCGTCACGCCGACGCCTGTGCCACTCCCATCACCGCTGCTTCCCTTCGCCTCCGTCCTGATCATTTTCGGCACCTTCGTGCGCGCCCTCGGACGCCGCCATTCCAACTAAATCAATCTCATCTCACCGAAATTGTCGCCCAAGCCTTGCCGAGACCGTGCCGCTCGCCTACTCCTCAATCCGTTCGTCCCCGGGAGGCATTACCAATGACCAAACTTGATAAATCTCATCTGCCCAGCCGTCACGTCACCGAAGGCCCGTCACGCGCGCCGCATCGCTCCTATTTCTACGCGATGGGTATTTCCGAAGAAGAGATTAACCAACCCTGGGTTGGCGTCGCCACTTGCTGGAACGAAGCCGCCCCCTGCAACATCTCACTGAACCGCCAGGCGCAGGCCGTAAAGATGGGCGTCAAATCCGCAAAAGGCACCCCGCGCGAGTTTACCACAATCACCGTCACCGACGGCATCGCGATGGGCCACGAAGGCATGCGCTCGTCACTCGCCAGCCGCGAAGCCATCGCCGACACCGTCGAACTCACCATGCGCGGCCATTGCTATGACGCCATCGTCGGCCTTGCCGGTTGCGACAAATCCCTGCCCGGTATGATGATGGCAATGGTCCGCCTCAATACACCCTCCGTTTTCATCTATGGCGGCTCAATCCTGCCGGGTCGCCTTGATGGCAAAGACGTCACCGTTCAGGACGTATTCGAGGCCGTCGGCCAGCATCAGGCGGGCAACTACTCCGACGAACAACTCGCCATCCTTGAACGCGTCGCCTGCCCATCTGCAGGGGCCTGCGGCGGCCAGTTCACCGCCAACACCATGGCTTGCGTCTCCGAGGCGATCGGCCTCGCGCTTCCCAACTCTTCAGGCGCGCCCGCCCCCTACGAAAGCCGCGATTCTTACGGCGAAGCTTCCGGCGCTGCCGTCATGAACCTGATCGAAAAGAATATTCGCGCCCGAGATATCGTCACCCGTAAATCACTGGAAAACGCCGCGCGTATCGTCGCCTGCACAGGGGGTTCCACCAACGCTGGCCTCCACCTCCCTGCCATCGCCCACGAGGCCGGAATCGAATTTGATCTCGATGACGTCTGCGAAATTTTCCGCGACACGCCCTATTTCGTCGACCTTAAGCCCGGCGGCCAATACGTCGCCAAAGACCTCTACGAGGCTGGCGGCGTGCCGGTTGTGATGAACGAGCTGCGCAAAGCAGGCCTCATCCACGAAGACTGCATCACCGCCACAGGTCACTCTATGGGCGAAGAACTTGACCGCATCACCCGCAAAGCCGACGGCAAAGTTGTCTTTCCGGTCGAAACGCCGATCACCCCAACCGGTGGCGTCGTCGGCCTCAAGGGCAACCTCGCCCCAGAAGGCGCAATCGTCAAAGTCGCAGGCATCCCGACCCAGCACCAACGCTTTGTCGGCCCGGCCCGAGTCTTTGAAAGCGAAGAAGAAGCCTTTGAGGCCGTCAAAGCCCGGACCTACAAAGAGGGCGAAGTCCTCGTCATCCGCAACGAAGGCCCCGCAGGCGGCCCCGGCATGCGCGAGATGCTCGCCACCACTGCGGCACTATCCGGGCAAGGCATGGGCAAGAAAGTCGCGCTCATCACAGATGGCCGCTTTTCCGGCGCAACCCGCGGCTTTTGCGTCGGCCACGTTGGCCCCGAGAGCGCCCACGGCGGCCCCATCGGCATGCTAAAGGACGGCGATATCATCACCATCGACGCCACCACGGGGGAACTCTCCGTCAACCTGACCGACGAAGAACTTGCAGAACGCAAAGCCAACTGGAAAGGCCCAAAGGAAACCATCTATGCCTCTGGCGCGCTCTGGAAATACGCTCGACTCGTCGGCTCTGCCAAACTTGGCGCCTGCACCCATCCCGGTGCCAAAGAGGAAAAGCATGTCTACATGGACCTCTAAGGTCTCACTTCTGGCCGTCGGTTTTGCACTGGCGGCCTGCGGGGCTGGGCTAAGCGTGACGCGAAACGCGCCAATGCAAGTGCGCCTCCCCGACGGTCTGGTGGTCGCGGGCGCGCGCGGTTGGTGCGTCGACCGCACCACATCGCGGACGCAAAACGGCGCTTCGACCATCGTGCTGGGCAGCTGCGCCGCCATCGCGGGCAACGTGCTTTTGCCCCATCCCCAGATCGACGGTGTCGTCACGATCTCTGTCGAAAGCGCGTCGGTGGGGACACCCACGCTCGAAGGTCTGACCGAATTTCTCACATCAGAGCGGGGACGCGCGGTTCTCGCACGGGATGGCCGCGCCGACAGTGTTGATCTTCTCGAAATGGCCCCGCGTGACGGCGCTTTGTTTCTTCATGCGCTCGATGCAAGCGGTGGCCCTCTGAACACCGGCGCGGACTACTGGCGCGCTCTGTTTGACATCGAAGGACGCTTTGTCTCGGTCTCGCTGATTCCCGTCGCGAATGGCGCGCTCAGCCGCGATCAAAGCCTCGCGACCCTCGATGCCCAGATCAACAGGCTGAAAGCTGCCAACATAAATTAACACCTGCGCCGGTTATCCACAGAAAATTTGCGATAGTGTCGCCTCCTCCATTGCCTGCATATGGGGGGACAGGTTATCGTTCACCGCAATATCATGTGTTCGAAGCAGGCCAGCCCCCAATGCCCCCATGCTCACGAAAATCACAGATCGCCGTGCCATGCGCCGTTGGGCGCGCGCTGCAAACGATATCGACTCCCTCGATCCGTTGGCGCTCAAGCACCTCCACGCCCAGGCCGACCGGCTTTCACGTCGCCTGAACAAAGTCCTGCGCGCTGCCGAAGGTCGCCTCACCGCACCGCGCGCCGAAACAGCAAACCGCGCACTTCCCACGCATACCGACTGGACCTATCAACCGCAGATCTGGACGGAATCCCTGCGCCCATCAGGTCTGGCACAAGTTGCCTGTGGCACGCGCCTTTGCTCTGAGGCCGCTCTATTCCACGATTGTTCACGCAAAGAAATCTCCTGGCGCCAGACCCGCACACACAGCGCGACATCAACCGCCCGCTTCGCGTCGACCCTCGACATTCTGGGCTTTGACGGAACCTATCTCAGCCTCGCCCTAGATCTGCCAAACCCGGTGCTCACCAACCTGACCCGACACCACATTATCGGGCTGACAGCCGCTATCGAGACCGAGCGCCCGATTGACATCTATGCCAGATTAAACCTGCGTCACGGTCCGAACATCGCGCAAATCACCCGCAAATTCGACGACACGTCGACCGCCCAACCCATAGACTTTGACCTTTCGACGACCGACATCGACGAAACGCGCCTCAACCGGGCCTGGATCGACCTGATCTTCGAAGCCCCCGCGCTGAACCGCATTTGTATTCAGGATTTAAGCTTGAACCGTCACCCAAGGGCCGAGGTCTGATCGCTTGGATGCAATAACACTCACACGCACACGCCTCGCGGGCGGCATATGGGAGGGCCTGCTCGCCACCTCCCAAAACGTGCCGCCACGCCTGTCACTACGCCACCAGGACGACATTATTGGCGAACCCGAAATGTTGGCCGCCGACGCCCCAAGACAATGGTTCGTCCGCTTCCGCCTCCCCCTTGATCGTCTCAGTGACGGCGTCCAGACCTTCATCGTCGAAGACACAGACACTGTCGATGCACTGGCGCATGAAACGATCATCGCAGGCGCCCTCGCCGACGATGACCTCCACGGCGAAGTCGCCCTCCTGCGCGCAGAACTGGACCTTCTCAAACGCGCCTTCCGCCGCCACTGCGCCGAAACCTAATCCGCTTTCACCCTTTCAAAAATACCTCCTGAAAACCCTTTGTCACGGGCGCTAATCGGCGACTTTGTCGCCCCCGCTGAACGCTATTCTCCGCGTGGAAAGCGCTGGGCATTTTCCAGGTCATTCAAATCCATATGGTTGCGCATGAACCGGTCTGATGCTGACTTCAAAGGCTGAAAATCCCACGGATAATACCCGCCCTTGCGCAAAGCATCATACACAACCAGACGCCGCGCCTGACTCGCCCGCACATCCGCATCAAACCGCGCAAGATCCCACCGCGCCTCGGCCAATTCGCGAAATTCGGCCAAGACAGCAGCATGTGAGTCCAGTCCGGCCAGATTGTTCAACTCGCCCGGATCTGCCTCCAGATCAAACAACTGCTCAGGGTCCACCGCGCAGCGCACGTATTTGTACCGCCCGTCACGCAACGCAACAATCGGCGCAACCGTGGCCTCGGCCGCGTACTCAATCGCAACCGGAGCCGACCGCACAGCACCCGCCGCCACGGGCAACAAGCTTTGCCCATCCGTCCAATCCGCGATCGAACTCAAATCAATCCCGGCCAAATCGGCCAGTGTCGGCCCCACGTCCAGCGTCGACACCGGCGCGTCAATGCGCCCGGCAGTCACTCCCGGAGCAGCAATCATCAGCGGGACTCGCGCGGACCCTTCGTACATGCTCATCTTGAACCACAAACCACGCTCACCCAGCATGTCGCCGTGATCGGACACGAACACCACCACAGCCTCCTGCCGCGTGTCCTCCAACACTTTCAAAATCGACCCGATCTTTTCATCCAGATAAGAGATGTTCGCAAAATAGCCCCGCCGCGCCCGCGCAATGTGGTCGTCAGAGATGTCATAACTGCGCCAGTCGTTGGCATCGAAAATCCGGCGCGAATGCGGGTCGTGATCCTCGTATTCAAATGCTGGCACGTCCGGTGCCAAATGCGCGCAGTCTTCGTACAAATCCCAAAACCGCCGCCGCGCAACGTAAGGATCATGCGGATGCGTGAAACTCACCGTCAAACACCAGGGCCGTGCGTCGCCCCCCCGCGCCAAATCGTACAACTTTGCTTCAGCCAAATGTGCAACTTCGTCGTCATATTCCAGTTGATTGGAAATCTCGGCAACGCCCGCGCCCGTCACCGAGCCCATATTGTGATACCACCAATCAATGCGCTCACCCGGTTTGCGGTAATCCGGGGTCCAGCCGAAATCCGCCGGATAGATATCGGTCGTCAGCCGTTCCTCAAATCCATGCATCTGGTCCGGCCCGACAAAGTGCATCTTGCCCGACAAACACGTCGCATAGCCCGCCCCGCGCAGATGATGCGCAAATGTGGGAATATCCGCCCGAAACTCGGCTGCGTTGTCATAGATGCCCGTCCGTGACGGCAGCATCGACGACATAAAACCTCCGCGCCCCGGCGCGCACAAAGGCGATGCCGTATACGTATTGGCAAACCGCGCCGACCGTGCCGCCAATGCTTTCAGGTGTGGCGCATGCAACCATTCAGCCGGCCCGTCGGGAAAAAACGTCCCCGACAGCTGATCCACCATCACGATCAGTATGTTTGGATTGTCCATGTCACGCGCTCCTCGCCGATTTTCAGCGACAGAGCCCTATGACGCCGCCCGGGTCAATCCCGCGCAAGCCGCAAGATTAAAGACGCCGTACTTTCGGAAGCACCTTTTCTTCCGCCCCATCACCTGTCGGATCAACGTCCTCAGCGACGGCTTCTGTTTGCGGAAATACCACGAAGTAATTCCCGCGATAATAGATCGACCCTGGCTCAGAAAACTCAACCACGTCCGCAGCCCATTCTGGTGAAAATACCACCGAAAACGCCTTGGGCGCTGAATGCACCATATTGTGCATCGTTCCGATCATAATCGCGACACCCACCACAATCGCCAGCTTCACCGGATTGCCGCCCAAACTGGCGATACTGAAAAAGCCATGACGCTCGGCACGATCAGACTCGCGCAAGGTCATTCCGATGGCCCCGAAGATGACCAGCGCCGCCAAGACCGCAAGCCCCGCATCTATGATCATCGTGAGATCAGGCGCCTCGCCCGACAGCGTGCCACCCATCAGATGAAACCGCGCGAATCGTGCAAAAAATACTGCAAACATGCCCAGAAATGCCGCCCCGATCAGGCTTGCCGGGTAGCGGATGTTTTCCTTCCAATCAGGGAGCAAATCGACCTGTGGGCGCGACGCTTCGATCGGCGCGCGGCGCTCCTGCACACGGTTGATGCGATCCTGAAAGCCTCTGTCGGGCGTTCCGCTGCCTTGTCCGCTCATCTCGAAACGTCCCTTTGATCATTGTCCACCTCGGTGAATGACGGGGGAAAATGGCAAAATGATGGGCAAAGATTGACCGGAAATTACCTGCACGAAAAACCGCCGAGCCAGCCTTCAACCCTCGACAGGAACCGAAGCTGTCACCTGGCGCTTCAGCATCGCCTCGCGAATGGTGATAAAGGTCACCGATCCCAAAATGATCACCCCGCCCAGCAATACCCAGCCGTCCACAGGTTCGCCAAAGACCCAAAGCCCCAAGAGCGTCGCCCAGATCAACTGCAAATAGGTCACGGGCTGGGTCACCGTCACGGGGGCCGCGGCAAAGGCCAGCGTCATCGTATAATGGCCCGCCGTTGCAAGCAAAGCCACGAGCGCCATCCACCCCACTTCAGCAACCGTCGGCGTCTGCCAGACGAACCAGGCAAACGGCACAAGCCCGATTGTGCAAAACACCGATAGCATGCCAACAATCACCGCCGCCGACACTTTTCCGGAAAATTGCTTGGCCATCAAATAGCTGATCGCAAACAAAACGGCCGTCCCCAACATTGCGAAATGTCCGGGACCCAATTCACGAAATCCCGGCCGCAGGATGATCAGAGCACCCAAGAACGCCAGACCAATCGCCAAAAAGCGCCGCAACGCCAACTTCTCACCCAAAAACAAAGTAGCTCCCAGAGTGATATATATCGGCGCCATGTAATTCATCGCCGTCACTTCGGCGACCGTGATCCGGGTCATGGCAAAGAACCAAAGGATCACTCCAATCGAATGTGCCACCCCACGCCAGCCAAACAAGATGACCTGATACCGTGTCAGCCCTGCTGCCAAAATCCGCCGGAACAATGGAATGAGGAAAACCAGACCGATCACATAGCGCATGAAAGCCGACTGGGCCGCGGGTAACTCTTGCGCGCCGTGCTTCACAACAGCCGTCACCGCGACAAACGAAATACCCGTCACCAGCATCCAGAAGATGCCCAGACCCGGTCGGTTCGCTTGAGGAAGTGGAGAGGCAGCCATGCCGCCCTTATGCGCCCGTCCCAGACCGCGCTCAAGGGGTGTCTCAGACCGCCCCAAAGGGCGCCGACAACACCAGACATCACCCTTTCCAAAGTACCTCGGGGTGAGACACTGGCACAGGGTCGAGGGGCAGAGCCCCTAAAGCTGCTCCATAACCTCGTCTGAAATGTCAAAGTTCGCCGTGACACGCTGGATGTCATCATCGTCTTCCAGCACTTCGATCAGCCGAAACAGCTTTTGCGCCCCCTCAAGGTCCAGCTCAGTCGACACGTTTGGCTTCCAGATCAGCTTGGTTGATTCCGCCTCGCCCAGATCCGCCTCAAGCGCCGTCGACACCTCGTTCAGATCCGTGTCCGCGCAATAAATCGTATGACCGTCTTGCGAACTTTCGACATCTTCAGCCCCCGCCTCAAGCGCGGCCATCAATACAGTGTCTTCGTCCCCGACTTCGGCCGGATAAACAACTTCACCCTTGCGCTCGAACATGAAACTGACCGAACCGGTCTCGCCCAGATTGCCGCCATGCTTGCCAAAGGTCGACCGTACCGTCGACGCCGTGCGATTGCGATTGTCCGTCATCGCCTCAACGATCACAGCCACGCCGTTTGGCCCATAGCCCTCATAGCGGATTTCTTCATAGTCATCGCCTTCACCGGCCTGACTTTTCGAGATGGCCCGATCAATCACATCCTTTGGAACGGACACCGCCTTGGCTTCCTTGACCGCAAGCCGCAAGCGCGGGTTCTTCTCGGGATCGGGGTCGCCCATTTTTGCGGCGACCGTGATCTCCTTGGAAAGCTTTGAAAACAACTTCGAGCGCGCCGCGTCCTGGCGTCCCTTACGATGCTGAATGTTTGCCCATTTTGAATGGCCCGCCATGCCACATCTCCCGAATATACGCGTTTCGCCCCTTCTAGTCGCGCACCCCTCGGACCTCAAGAGCCGCCCGCTGGTGCCGTGCCCGCACACAAAAACACGCAATTCACCACAAACTTGCCGAAAATTGGACAAATCGATCCGTTAGACATTTTGGCAAGACAACGAGTCACCTGTTATTAGCGAGTAAACAAAATGAAATTCCTCCGCATTCTCCCCGCAGCATTTCTATTCATCGGCGCGCTCGGCGTCGCCGCACCTGCTGCTGCCTCAAGCGCCACCAATTGCTCCCCTCTTGAAACGACGCAAAGCTGTGAACGGCACGCGCGCTCGGATCGCGAGGCAGAAAAGAAATCGCATTCTGCCGAAAAGGCGAACCAGAAAGCCAAAGCTGCCGAGCAGGCTGCCAAGTCCGAGAAAGCCGAAAAGCTCGCCAAGAAAGCAGCCAAGGCAAAGAACAACGCCGAAAAGCTTGCCAAGAAAGCCGTTAAAAAGGCCAAGGCTGCTGAGAAGGCTCAGGCCAAGGCCGCGAAAAAGGCGGCAAACGCCAAAAAGAAGCAAAAGAACGCCGAGAAAAAGCCGAAGAATAAGAAGCGTGCAAGTGCCGCCGAAAAGGCGTCCAACGCTGCTGAAAAAGCCGCTGATCGCGCTGAAAAGGTGACTGCTGCTGCCAACAAGCTGGAAAAGAAGGCAAAGAAAGCCGCAAAAAGAGCCAACAAGCTTGAAAAGCGCGCTGGAAAAGCTGCCAAAAACGCGGGAATCGACCGCCGATAAAATCCTGATCTGGCCGCCTCACAGTGGCCAGATCACCGGGATCAAGAACGAAGCCAGCAATCCAATGCTCAGGTTCAGCGGCACGCCCACTTTCAAAAAATCGGTGAACTTGTACCCCCCAGGCCCATAGACCAGCATATTCGTCTGGTACCCGATCGGCGTCGAAAACGCAGCCGATGCCGCGACCATGACCGCGATGACCAAAGGTCTCGGATCAACACCCAAAGCGCCCGCCAGTCCAATTGCAATCGGTGTGACCACGACCGCTACCGCGTTGTTCGTCACCAGTTCGGTCAACACCGACGTCAGCAAATAGATCGCCCAAACAATCGCCCAAGGCGGCAAAGCGCCCAGTCCCGGCGCAATCGCATCCACGATCATCGCCACTGCGCCCGTTGCTTCCAGCGCCGCCCCAATTGCCAGCATCGCGAAAATCAGCGCCAAAAGACGTCCGTCGATCATGTCGAACGCCTCCTCCGCATCGACACAGCCCGACAGCAACACCACAGCCACCGACAAAATCGCCAGTAAGAAAATCGGCGCGACGCCAAAGGCCGCCAGGACCACGATCCCCAGCAAGGCAATCACCGCCACAGGCGCCAGCTTGCGCCGATAGGCGCGTTCGGTCGGGTGGCTGACATCGGCAAACTTCATATCCGCCGCAAGCCGCTGAATATCCCCCGGCGCACCCTCCAGCAAAAGCGTATCGCCGACCCGCACGACCAGATCATCCAACTGGCGCCCGATGTTTTGTGCGCGTCGATGCACCGCCAGCGGATAGACCCCGTACCGCCGCCGTAACCGCAACCCACCAAGCGACCGCCCCACCATGCGGCATCCCGGCGTGATCAAAACCTCCACGGTCGTCGTTTCCACCGATCCAAGCTTGTCCACAGTGCGCAGTTCCTTGGACTGCTGCAGCCCGAGCGCTTCGACCATCGGTGTGCGCAACACAACGCGGTCCCCGCTCGCAAGCGAAACCCCGTCCAGATTGCGCCGCAATGACGCATCCCCGCGCAACACATCGATCAATCGCACCCCGTCGCGCTTGAACATATCAACGTCCCGCACCTGCTTGCCGATCAACTCGCTCCCCTCGGGAATAGCGACTTCCGTGAAGAACTTCATTTTCGAGCGATCCGACAAGATCATCGCCATAGAATCGCGATCCGGCAAAAGTCGGGGCGCGATATAGCGCAGATAGATCATTCCCCAGACCACCAGAACGATGGCCAACGGCGTGACCTCAAAAATCGTGAAGGCCTCCAAACCTTGCGCCCGCGCGACACCGTCCACCAGCAGATTTGTTGACGTCCCCAAAAGCGTGAGCGTCCCCCCCAAAATCGCGCCATAGGACAAAGGGATCAGCAATTTGGATGCCGACACGCCCAATTTCGATGCCAGTTGCACGAAAACCGGGATCATCACGACCACAACTGGCGTGTTGGAAACGACGGCGGACGACAGCACCACAAACCCCATCAGCGCCGCCAAAGCGGCTCCGGGGCGCACGCCCGCCTGCCGCTCGACCTGCCCCGTGAACCAACTAAGCGCGCCCGTGCGCACCAAAGCGCCCATCACAATGAACATCGCGGCAATCGTCCAGGGGGCGGGGTTTGACAGCACCTCCAGCCCTTTTTCATAAGGCAAAAGCCCAAGGACAAGCATCAGCGCGACCCCGCCGATTGCCACGACCTCGGCCGTCCAGCGCTCCCACAGGAACATCAAAAACATGATGCCGACGACGGCCAGCGCAAGGAAAGCCGCCAGATCCGGCGGAAAATCAAAAAATGTTGTCATTGCAAGATCAAGTCTTGCCTCTTTCGTCCAACTCTACAAGCGCCGCGCGCGGGCTTGGCTGAACAAGAAAGACGCCGGTCAAAATCACCGCCATCGCGCCCCAGATCCAGATGGAATAGCTCTCGCCCAAAATCAGCATGGCCCAGCAGACCCCAAAACCGGTCACAAGGTAACTCACCTGCACCGCAAACACCGGGCCTGCGCGTCCGACCATCCAGACATAGGCGGAATAGACCAACACGTGGATCACAGACGAGATCACAAGCGCCAAATCCGGTGTCCCCCAAGGGGGTCTCGGATCAATGAACTGTCCCGACGCCAGCGCCACCGGCAATGCAATCAAAGCGCCGACAACCGACGCGCCGTAAAGAACTTCGACCGGCTCAAGCCCCGCCGTCCCCCAGCGCGCCACCACATTGCCTTCAAGGCCGTAAAACAGCGGCGCAATCAACGCCAATGGAATGAAAACGATCATCGCGCGCTCGGGCAAAGACGCCTCGGGGGCCACGATCAACAACACTCCAAGCAGCCCCAAGGCCAGGCCGCCAAAACGAACCCATTGAAAACGCTCGTTTCCCATCACGATTGCAAACGGAAAGGCGAACAACGGAACCAGCGACAACAGGATGGACACCACACCGGCAGGCAGATGCCGCGCCGCCTCGTAAGACGCTGAGTTTGGAAGGATCGTCCCGATCATCGCGATCACCACATAGACCTGCAGCGCTGGACGTGTGAGTGTCAAAGGTCGCCCGCGCACTGTCGGGATCACACCAATCACGAGTGCGCCGATCGCCAGTTGCCAGAACACCAACCCGATGTGGCGATATCCTTCACTGACCGCGATCTTGGCCAAAGGCTGCGTCGCGCCCCATCCGGCCCCCATCACGGCCAGACAGAAAACTAGAAAGAGGTGGTCTTTCACTCCGGTCCCGAGGCCTGCAAGCGGCCCCCGTCGCGGATCATCTGAACAGAATTCGCC
>JARFRG010000028.1 GCA_029287375.1 Boseongicola sp.
GGCGTTCTCCGGGGTGGAGGGCGCTGTTTTTGTGCGAGTGTTGCGAGGGATTATGGTGAAACGGGCGAACGCGCCGGAGACCGGTCAGAGCGAAATTGTTGAACTTAATGCTGATGCGCGCTGGCAGGCGCGTCTTGAAGAAGCACGGGCGCGGCGCGCCGAGGCTTTGAAGCGTCAGGGACGAGAAGACCGCCCACAGCGCGCGCCACGAAAGCCATGGGAAGACGAGACGGACACCTCGATCGCCGCTGAGAAGCATCAGCGCGCTTTGGATCACACCGGACTTGATTTCCATGACCGGATGAATGCGCTGCACAAAGTGATGAAAGAGACGCGTCCACACAAAGACGATGACTCTTTGCGCGATGCGACGCCTTTGGCAGAAAAACCGGGGCGCAATTGGTCGCCAGACGCTGTCCAAGAACCTGCTGTGGCGCCGAAAGCGCTAGATCCTGTGTCCGCCCCGCCGGTCCGGACACCCGAGCATACCGGGCCGCCGGTTGACAGCTTTTTTGACGAGCTTTCCTTGGCCCCTGCGGACCCTGACCCAGAACCGGACCATGACCTTCAATCGGTCCCGATCTCTGATCTGGTCCAGCCTATCGCACCGCGCGCGCAAAGGGTTGACGCGCGACCGTGGCTGAAGGCGGCCGAAGAGGACGAGATTGAACGTGCGTCGTCCCCCGTTGCCGAGAACATCACCCAAAGCGCGGCATCGTCCCGCAAGGGTATGCCGTTCATGTTGGGTGTTGGTTTGGTGGCGTTGGTGGCGGTTCCCTTCTTTAATCTACTGCCGCCGATGGATCGCGGCCCTGCGCCTGCGGTTTCGCCGACCTTTGGCATGCAGCCGGCCCTGGGGATCACAGCGGCCATGGCTGAATGGCCTGTCGCCACGCAATCAGGCGAGTTCGTTCCTACATCTTCTGTCGCGCCCCGCGGGCCGTTTGTTCTGGGCGATACCACGCCTCCGCTTTTCTCTCGGGTGGTGGCGACGTTGTCAGTTGCGCCTGTGGCCGACGTCTTTGTCATGCCGAATGTGAAACGGGCGGGCGACCCCGAAGTGCCGACGATTGCGCGATCAAGTCTGCATGATCTGGTCATCACGCAAGCAATGGCGGAAACGCAAAGGGGCGCGGGGATTGAAGCCGGACCTCTGCCCGGCGTTTTGGCGCCCGTCGCTGCTTCTCGTCTGATACCGGCCTCACGTCCCTGACGCTTGCGCGCGCGCGCGGCTTTTGACACACCGGGCGCGCGAGGTTTCCAAAAGGGACAGACCATATGACACCGGCAGCGCGTGTGCAGGCGGCAATCGATATATTTGATCTCATTCTTGACGGAGCGGCGGCGGAAAAAGCGCTGACGGGCTGGGCGCGGCGAAATCGGTTTGCAGGCTCAAAAGATCGCGCGGCAATCCGAGACCACGTATTTGATGCGTTGCGCTGTAAGCGGTCGTTTGGCTGGCTCGGCGGCGGTGAAACCGCACGACGCGTTCTGCTGGGTGGTTTACGCGCCCAAGGGGTTGATCCGGCCTCCGTGTTTAACGGCGTCGGGTATGCCCCGGCCCCTTTGGACGAAGATGAAAACGATGGGGCCAGAGAACTTGAGGCTGCACCAGAGCCGGTTCGTTTGGATGCTCCGGATTGGCTTTTGCCGGATTTGGTGCGGAGCCTTGGCGGTCAGCTTGAGCCTGTATTGTTGCGTCTACGCGCCAGAGCACCGGTTCATCTGCGCGCCAACATAACAGTGGCGTCGCGCGAAGACGTTATTGCCCGGCTTGCAGACGACGGGATTGAAGCGGCACCGTTGTCCTTGTCTGCGACAGCGATCGAGCTTGCGGGCGCGCCGCGCGGCCTGACCACGCTCAGGGCGTTTCAAGACGGTTGGTTCGAGCTGCAAGATGCCGCATCGCAGGCTGTAGTCGATCGCCTTGGACCATTGGTGGCAGGGGCAGAGGTGCTGGACTTTTGCGCAGGCGGTGGCGGGAAATCATTGGCAATGGCCGCCTATCATCCCGCACGCCTTGTGGCTTATGACAAGGATTCAGATCGGATGTCCGATCTACCCGCGCGTGCGCGCCGGGCAGGGGTCCACATTTCGGTGGCCGAAGATGTCACGGATGCCTTCGATCTGGTGGTTTGCGACGCCCCCTGTTCCGGTAGCGGGGCGTGGCGACGGCAACCGGCTGCAAAATGGAATTTGACGCGCGCGCGCCTTGTTGAATTGTGTGAGATGCAGGCGGAAATACTGAATACCGCACACAAACTGGTACGCCCCGGTGGACATTTGGCCTATGCCACGTGTTCGCTTCTGGATGTCGAGAACGACCGCCAAGTCGAGGACTTCCTCACGCGTCATTCTGACTGGACAGAAGTCGATCGAAAGAGCCTGACACCTTTGGATGGAGGCGATGGGTTCTTTATCGCTGTTTTGCGCGCACCAACAGGTTAAGACGTCCGGCGCGCCCAAATCTTTATATCTGGTTAACTAATTTTAACGATTGTGAATGCCATGGATTCGCGGCGCGGGGCGAGGTTTGGCAGACATAGCATCACTGGACAGCGACACACCCTTTATCTCAGCGAAATCAGTTCGGCCTTTTCCGTTGATTTTGCTTTCTGGAGTGACGCTTGCGCTGGCGCTCCTGATGCCTTCCGGCGCGCCAATGGTGGGCGCGATCGGTGCGGGGGCTGGGCTTGTCGCGGCGGCGGTGATCCTTTGGGTGGTGACGGTGCGCGACGGCTTTTTCGCGTGGCGTCAGCGTCGTCGAGTTGTGGCCATGGCGCGTGTGGACCCAGCGCCGATGTTCCTTTCCGATATGGAAGGACGCCTCACTTTTGCGAATGACAGCGCGGTGCGAACATTCCGACTGCGCCTCTCTACCCATCCGACGATGTGCGCCACTCTTGCCAATGTTCTGGCCGACCCGGAAGCAAGTGTTTCGCGTCTGCTGCGGCAAAGTGCGTCCGACCAGCAAGCGCGTGAAGACATCACGACTTCCGACGCGTTGATCCGAATGCAGGCGCATCGTGTCGGCCTTGATCTTGTGGTGTGGCGCGTCGATGTCATCTCGCAAGCAACCTTGTCACGTCTAACCAACTGCGCAACCGAGAGCGAGGTTTCGCATGTTGAAATCGGGTGTACTGTCAGCCCGTCCGAAGCTTTGGCGACGCCCACCGAGATGCTTGACGGGCTTCCGGTTCCGGTTCTGAAAATTGCGGTCGACGGCACCGTCATATCTGCGAACCCAACGGCGCGCGCCCTTTTGTCGCTTTCGGATGGTGCGATTCCGCCGCTTTACGACCTTGTCGAAGGCATGGGGCGGCCAATCGCTGAATGGTTAACTGATGCCGCCAGCGGGCGAGGTCTTCACAAGACCGAATTCGTGCGTGCGACGCGCCCAGGAACAGAGTTGTTTTTGCAAATCTCGCTTGGTCGCGTTGAGGCGGATGGGGAAATCTGCCTGATTGGCGTCTTGAACGACGCAACCGAGTTGAAATCGCTGGAGGCGCAATTCGTTCAAAGTCAAAAAATGCAGGCAATCGGTCAACTTGCGGGCGGAGTTGCCCATGATTTTAACAATCTGCTGACGGCGATCATCGGTCATTGCGATCTTCTTTTGTTGCGCCACGACGAAGGGGATCCCGACTTTACAGACCTCATGCAGATTGCTCAGAACGCAAACCGCGCCGCAAGCCTTGTGGGGCAGCTTCTGGCGTTTTCACGCAAGCAAAACCTCAAGCCACAGCCGTTGGATCTACGCGATACGATGTCGGACCTCACCCATTTGCTGAACCGTTTGGTCGGGGAAAAGATTACACTCGATCTCAAAATAGCGACCAAGGACAAGGTGGTCCGGGCGGACAGGCGCCAATTTGAGCAAGTGATCATGAATTTAGTTGTCAACGCGCGTGATGCCATGCCGTCAGGCGGTGTCATCGGAATTCACGTGGAATCGAAGACTCTGAAGGAAGCGTTGCAACGCGACCGGGCGGATCTGCCTGCGGGCGACTATGTGGTCATTGAGGTGCGCGACAACGGTACTGGGATCGCGTCCGACAAATTGCCGAAGATCTTTGAGCCGTTTTTTACCACTAAAAAGACCGGCGAAGGCACGGGCCTTGGATTGTCGACGGCTTATGGGATCGTCAAACAGACCGGCGGTTTCATATTTGCGCAAAGCACGCCGGGGCGCGGCTCGACGTTCTCACTTTATTTTCCGGCGCATTTGAAAAGCGAGCAGGTTGACGAAATTGCGCCGGTGGCTCTTCCGCGTGGGACCGCGGTACAGGGCGACGGCATTGTGCTTTTGGTTGAGGACGAAGCCCCCGTGCGCGCG
>JARFRG010000083.1 GCA_029287375.1 Boseongicola sp.
AAGCGTCTGCCACGACGGCCCCCCTTGGCGTCAATGGGTGGGAACAGTCCAAAATTCACGTTCATCGGCTGGAAAGTCTTGGCGTCCGCGCCTCCGGTAATGTGCGTCACAAGCGCCCCGGTTGCCGTCGTCACAGGCACCGCAGGAAGCGTATTGCCGTAAAGTTCAGCTGCCGCCAGTCGTCCGGCAAGCAATCCCATTGCGGCACTTTCGACATATCCTTCGACGCCGGTGATCTGCCCGGCAAACCGAATATTCGGCTGTGATTTCAAACGCATCTCATGGTCGAGCAGACGAGGCGAGTTCAAAAACGTGTTGCGATGGATGCCTCCAAGACGGGCAAAGGATGCCTCGTGCAGTGCCGGAATGGTGCGAAACACATCGGTTTGCGCGCCATATTTCATCTTTGTTTGGAAGCCGACGATATTATACAGTGTTCCCAGTGCGTTATCACGGCGCAGTTGGACGACAGCATAGGCCTTTGTCTGCGGGTCGTGGGGATTTGTCAGACCCACCGGCTTCATCGGGCCAAACCGCAAGGTCTCTCGGCCACGCTCTGCCATGACTTCAATCGGCAGACACCCATCAAAATAGCCAGCGGTCTCGCCTTCTTTGAACTCGGTTTTGTCCGCAGCCAAGAGCGCGTCGATAAAGGCTTCGTATTGGTCCTTTGTCATCGGGCAGTTCAGATAGGCCGTGCGTTCCTCTTCGGTATCGCCTTTGTCATAGCGCGATTGGCGCCATGCGATGTCCATGTCGATTGTATCTGCATAGACGATCGGGGCAATCGCGTCGAAAAAGGCAAGCGCGTCTTGTCCTGTTTGGGCGCGAATGGCTTCGGCCAGAGTGCCACTTGTGAGGGGGCCGGTCGCAATGATCCACAGATCATCCTTGGGAAGTTCAGTGATCTCTTCATGGGACAGTGTGATATTTGGATGCGCCAACAATCGCGCGGTCACGGCTTCTGCAAAGGCGTCCCGATCGACGGCCAGCGCACCACCTGCGGGCAGTCGATGCTTGTCACCCATCTCCATGATCAACCCGCCGGCCTGGCGCATTTCCCAATGAAGGAGGCCAACCGCGTTTTGTTCGTCATCGTCCGAGCGAAACGAATTTGAACAAACCATCTCGGCCAGATTTCCGGTTTTATGTGCGAAGGTTTCAACCTTCGGGCGCATCTCGTGGATGACCACCTGCATGCCGCGGTTTGCCGCTTGCCATGCGGCTTCGCTTCCGGCGAGCCCGCCACCTACGATGTGAAGAGTTTTTTCCATGTGAGGCGATGTAGCGCCACACAGACTGTTTGGAAAGGGATCAGGTGGCGCGAACGATATCAAAGTCCTCGCGAAAGAGCGTTTTTTGGCTTTGTGGAGCGGTGTCTTCTGGTGAGAACTGTCCGTGGTGAGCCTCACTGTCGCGGAACCCGTCGGCGACAAGTTTACCACCCTGAGGCAAGGTGCCGTAGTCGGGCGAAAGAGCGGCGCTTGGGGCGTCGGCGTAGGTCAGCAGCAGTGCGCCTATAAGAGCCAGGTCACGCCAAAAGCTGCCGATGTCTTCAAAGCCTGCAGGGCTGATGGATGCCAGATAGCTGCACCAAAACAGAATGATAGCGAGCAAAAGTGCGGCCAAGCGGCGATGAAATCCGAATAGTATCATCACGGATAACCCCACAACACCAAAGCCAGAAATGACTTTTGCGGCAAACTCAGGCAAAAACGGCGTCATCAAGACCGCAAGGTCAGTGCCGTCAATGATCCCAAAGGCGAGGGCAACGAAATAGGATACAATCAGCAGGCGGACGACAAAATGCCCGGTGAAAACTTGTGAAGTTGGCAAGGTGTCTATTTTTCCCATGGATCAGTCCCCAATTCTCAAAGCAGGGGCGGAAATGCCCCGAAGAACTCGGCAATCAGTCACAATGCGACGCAGAAAAATGTCCTACGCCAGCTCACCTATTGTTTCCAAAAATGACAAGATCACGACCCGAATGTGGCTCTTTTCGGAATGTGCCGCCATTGCTGCACCTTCTACCACAAATCGCGTCTGACAAGAGGAGCGACGGGATCGACTGTGCGGAACGGGCGGGTCTTGGGGGCAACGCCGCCTGATTGCCCCAATGAAATCGTAATCCCAAGGCCCAGGCGCGTGGCACCGGCGACGCTTTCGCGGCCTGACAGACCGCTATGGCTCACCTGTGCGAACACGCCCCATGGCGTTCCCTTGGGGCTAAATCGGGCGGTGAAGGACCCATCGTAGGAAATCGCCCGAAAAGCGGTCTCGTCGATTTCGGTAAGCGTCAATGCTGTCTCGAAATCCAAACCGTCAAAGGCTGCATAGGCAACGGCGAGATCTGCAAAGATGTAGTCAAGGCTGTCTACATCGGCCACTCCAAGCCCCGTGCGACCCTCAAATGTCAGGTTTTCCGACAGTGCGATCATGCCTTCGACCCCAAGCGACCCCCAAGTCATTGTCCGACCGTCAACATCCGAAAGTGCAGCAAATACCCCGTATTTCTGGCTGGGGTTTGGCGTCATGTAGAAATGCGCAGCCAACTGGCCGATAAGTCCCTGGTCCGTATCTGCGAAGGCCACATCACCCTGAAGTCCGTGGTAATCCGTCACCGCCACATCGAGACGCGCAAGCACATCTGATTGCATCTCGCCGCCTTCGTCTTCGATCATACTAAGCCGCACGTCCAGGCCTTGGATACCAAGGCTACTTTGCGCCATCACCGGAACGCCCCATAGGGCAAGGCCAATAGTTGCGATAATATTCTTCATGATCCCTCTCAAAACGAGCTGTCTTCAGCGCCGCCACCCTGGGATCAAAATTGCAAAGTTAAGAGTTTATTAAAAGTTCAATCTTAATAGATGGTTAACGGTCGTAGCTGTTAAGAAAGATTAACAGGATCAGGCCGTTTGCGACGGTCTTGAGAACTCCGCGCGGCGCGCGGGCTCCCAAGACCTTGCCATCATTGCCTATTCTGTAACGTCAGCGGCATCTTCTGTGCCATCTTCGTCGTCCTGTTCCGCAATCCAGGCAACTGACACGACGATTTCGCCTTGGGATGTGTTGAACACTTTAACGCCGCCAGCCCCTCGGGACCGGAATGAAATGCCCTCAATGGGGACGCGGATTGACTGCCCCTTGGATGTAGCGAGCATAATCTGATCCGACATTTCGACCGCAAAACTCGCCAAAAGTGCGCCGCCTCGCATTGCTGCGTCCATCGCGCGCACGCCCTGACCGCCGCGACCCCGAACGGGGTAGTCATGGCTGGAGCTGAGCTTGCCCGCACCCTGTGCCGTCACAGTCAGGATCAGATCCTCTGCTTCGGACATTTCCGCATAGCGTTCCGGGCTAATCGCGCCCTCGGTCGCGTCATCGTCGTCGTTGCCCTCGGCATCATCGGCAATTCCGGCCGCGGCCCTGCGCATTTTCAGATAACCTGCGCGCTCTTCGGGCGAGGCTTCAAAGTGGCGAATGACCGACATTGAAACAACGCTGTCATCCCCTGAAAGTCGGATGCCGCGTACGCCGGTGGAATCCCGGCCCTTAAAGACACGCACCGCCGTCGTTGGGAAGCGAATGGCGCGGCCTGACGCGGTAAAGAGCATCACATCGTCTTCCTCGGACGCGATCCGTGCATTCACGAGGCTGACGTTTTCTGGAAGCTTCATTGCAATCTTGCCGTTTGATTTCACATTTGTGAAATCCGACAACGCATTCCGACGCACATCCCCGGTTGAGGTGGCAAAAACGATCTGAAGCTGATCCCAGTCGTCTTCATCGCGATCAACAGGCATCATTGCAGCGATTGATACGCCCGTTGGAATCGGCAGGATGTTTACTATCGCCTTACCCTTAGAGGTCCGCCCACCAAGCGGCAAACGCCATGTTTTCAGCTTGTATGCCATTCCGTCGGTCGTGAAGAACAGCAACTGGGTATGTGTGTTCGCCACGAAAAGCGAAGTGACAACATCGTCGTCTTTCAGCGTACCGCCGGACAGGCCTTTGCCACCGCGTTTTTGCGCCCGGAAATCGACAAGAGGGGTGCGTTTGATATAGCCGGACTGTGTGACAGTCACGACCATGTCTTCACGTTCGATCAGGTCTTCGTCTTCCATATCGCCGGACCAGTCGACGATCTCTGTGCGACGCGGAACCGCAAATTTGGTTTTCACTTCACGCAGTTCGTCCGAGATGATCGACATAATCCGATCGCGCGAGCCCAGAATATCCAGGTAGTCCTTGATCTTGGCTGCCAGTTCTTCAAGCTCGTCTGTGACTTCCTTGACGCCGATTTGTGTCAGGCGCTGCAGTCTCAATTCAAGAATGGCGCGAGCCTGAGCTTCGGACAAGTTATAGGTGCCGTCCTCGTTCATTGTGTGGCCCGGATCGTCGATCAGACGAATGAAAGGCGCGATATCCATCGCGGGCCAACGCCGCTCCATCAGACGCTGGCGCGCCTCTGGGGCATCGGCGCTGGATCGTATGGTTGCGACCACTTCGTCGACGTTCGAGACGGCAACCGCAAGTCCGCACAAAACATGGCTGCGCTCGCGTGCTTTTCGCAGATCAAACGCCGTACGACGCGCAACAACTTCCTCACGGAACCCTATGAAATAAGTCAGAAAATCCCGAAGCATGAGCGTTTCCGGACGCCCCCCGTTCAACGCAAGCATATTGCACCCGAAGGAGGTCTGCATCTGCGAAAAACGGAAGAGCTGATTGATCACAACCTCTGGCGTCGCGTCGCGCTTAAGCTCAATGACAACGCGCACACCGAC
The DNA here is from genome assembly GCA_029287375.1 of Boseongicola sp. Taxonomy (GTDB): domain Bacteria; phylum Pseudomonadota; class Alphaproteobacteria; order Rhodobacterales; family Rhodobacteraceae; genus Boseongicola. The sequence continues at coordinate 4,791 of JARFRG010000083.1, forward strand.
GCGGTCGCTTTCGTCTTGAATGCCGCTGATGCCTTCCAGCCGTTTGTCACGAACAAGGTCCGCGATCTTTTCGATCATAGAGGCTTTGTTGACCTGATATGGGATCTCATCAATGACAATTGCATAGCGATCCTTGCGGATTTCCTCGATCCGGGTTTTGGAGCGAATAATGACGCTGCCACGACCTTCAAGATAGGCCTTCCGCGCGCCTGCACGGCCCAGAATGAGGCCACCGGTCGGAAAGTCCGGGGCGGGAATATATTCCATCAGGCGTTCGGACGACAGATCGGGATCCTCGATCAGCGCAAGCGTTCCATCAATGACTTCGCCGAGATTGTGGGGCGGGATGTTTGTCGCCATGCCGACCGCAATACCGCCCGCACCATTGACCAGCATATTGGGAAACCGGGCAGGCAAGACAGACGGTTCCCTGTCCTTGCCGTCGTAGTTGTCCTGAAAGTTAACGGTATCTTTTTCAATATCAGCCAGAAGGAAACTTGCGGGCTGATCCATTCTGACTTCTGTGTATCGCATGGCTGCGGCGTTATCGCCGTCCATTGATCCAAAATTGCCCTGACCATCAAGCAGGGGCAAAGACATCGAGAAAGGCTGCGCCATCCGCACCAGCGCGTCATAGATCGCGCCATCACCGTGCGGGTGGTATTTACCCATCGTGTCGCCAACGGGCCGCGCGGACTTCCGATAGGATTTGTCATGCGTGTTGCCGGTCTCGAACATCGCGTAAAGAATGCGTCTGTGAACAGGCTTTAGGCCGTCACGCAGATCCGGGATTGCGCGGGAAACAATGACAGACATCGCATAGTCAAGATACGACGTGCGCATCTCATCGGCGATAGAGATCGTCGGACTGACCGGCTGAGGCGGTTCAGGGCGATTTTCTTCTGTATTTTCAGGAGGTTCCGGGGTGTCGGTCACGGTTTTCTCACTTCGGGGTTTGCCCCGCTAGATTTGGTTGTTTGCAGTCTAACAGACCCCAATACCTAGGTGCAATGGCGCATTCCTTGCGACGGTTTTTGTGCTGATGAGCGACGTACAAGGCACTGTGTTCATTGCAAAGTAATGCATTTTGCGACTCTGATTGCGCAGACGGATACTTGTGCGGTGGGTTTAGGGGCGCGCGAACGAGATTTGCCTGGCGCTGTTTCATGATTGAGTGCGGCGACGTTTTTCCTGCGGATCGCTAACGTGAAAGCCGTTTCCCAAAGGGAGGTTCTTGTGCCAGCTTCAGGCGTCGTTGCGCGCGATCGCCTGAAACCAGATCCGCGCAAGGATCAGCGATGCGATAACATTCCAGCTTGCCATACTGAGACCCGCAAAGGCCCAGGCGACTTCATCGCACATCACAATATTCACGGGGGCGTCCAACGACAAAAGGTCGGCACCGGACATATCGCCAAGCCCTGGACCTGTGCCGCTGCACGAGGTCGGACCTTCCCACCAGCCGCGCTCGACGCCCGTGTGATACAGGCCTATGCCCGCCGTGGTGAGCGCAGACAAAGCGCCTGCCAGCGCAAGGAGGAGGTAGGGGCCTGCAACCAGCGCGGCGACCCCGATCCCTACGGCTGCCCAGTGGGGCCATCGTTGCCAGAGGCACAATTTGCATGGCGCATAGCCAAGCGCCTGAAAGATGTAGGCGCCGATCAAAAGTGCGAGCGAGCCCGCAGCAGCCAAAAGCATCAGATTGCGACGGGTCATAGGAACCTCACTGCGTAAAACCCGCCAATGAGCAGGATGACAAAGGCCGTAAACAAAAGGCCGAGGTACTTTTCAATGAACATTCGGATCGGTGCGCCGAATTTCCACAAGAGAGCCGCAACAATAAAGAACCGCAGGCCGCGTGCCACGATAGAGGCCACGATGAATACCGGGACCGACAGGCCGGTCCAGCCCGACATGATTGTGATGACTTTGTAGGGAAAGGGCGTCATGCCCGCAACGAGGACGGCCCAGGCTCCGTAGGCGTTAAAGCGCTCGTTAAAGCCGGCAACTGCCTCGGATTTTCCATAAAAGTCGAAGATTGCCTGCCCAATGGTGTCGAACAGGACGGCGCCGATGAAGTATCCAAAGAGGCCGCCCAAAACCGATGAGACGGTTGCAACAAGGGCGATGAGCCAGGCTTTACGGGGCGCGGCAAGTATCATCGGTATCATGATCAGGTCAGGTGGGATTGGAAAGAACGAGCTTTCAACAAAGGAAACGGCCGCAAGCGCCCAGAGCGCACGGGGATGCGCGGACAACGAAAGGGTCCAGTCGTATAGTCGTCGGATCATCTGCTCGGCCTTTTTATTGCGGCAAGCTAGGCCATGATTGCACAGTTGTCGTCAAGAGTTTGGTCTGCAAGGCTGAGTGAACCTTGTAGTGGAAGCGTTTGGCATAAAGTGGTGCGGGGGGCGATTTTGCAGCTGCATATGGTGTGGCCCATGAGGTCGCGCACCATGTTCAGAATGGATTGGGCATTCTGGCGCAAGCGAATCGCATAAGGCGGCAAGTGTCCGAGACCGACGAAAACGCGATATCTGTGCGCGCGAAACGCAGGCGGCGCTTGGATCGCTTGAGCGGGGCGACGTTGCCGAGGCGATGAACGCGGCCAAGCAGGTCGGCGAGGATACGCTGCAAAGGAATGCCGGTCGTATGCCGCAGCCGCATACACTTACCCGCGGAGCATCCCAGCAGCGCCGGCGTTGGTTCGCGCGTGGTTACGCGACGGTTGATCTGCGTCAGTGCGATACCTTCGGTGCAGAGCGTCTTTAGGCTTTTCGAGCCGGAAATCTCACGCTATGAGGGCGTTGGTGCGCCCGAGTGGCGGAATGGTAGACGCAGCGGATTCAAAATCCGCCGCCGCAAGGCGTGGGGGTTCGACTCCCCCCTCGGGCACCA
>JARFRG010000097.1 GCA_029287375.1 Boseongicola sp.
CCATATTCGACACCGGCACATCGCCCTGATGAATATGGAAAACCGGATTGGCCAGCCGCGCTTTTTCGTCTTGCGTTACATAGGCTCGAAGCTGCTGATGATACTCGTCCACGGCCTTTGGGATCACGTCAAAAAACAACCGCTTTGCCGTCTTTGGCTTTTGATACATGAAATACGACAGGCTTTCGGTGGACGCATAGGTCAGCCATTCGTCAATCGAAATGCCGTTCCCCATCGACTTTGAAATCTTCTGTCCGATCTCATCAAGGAACAACTCATAAGTGAACACCTCGGGCGCACGGCCCCCAAGAACCCGGCAGATGCCAGAGTATATCGGCGTATTGGGCGCGTGCTCTTTGCCATACGGCTCGAAATCTACGCCCAACGCAGCCCAGCGCGCACCAAAGTCCGGCTTCCACTGAAACTTCACGTTGCCGCCCGTCACAGAGACGGTCGTTTCCGTGCCGTCCTCGTCGTCAAAAGTGACCGTACCGTCCTTGGCGTTCACCTCTTTCATCGGAACGTACAACACACGCCCCGTCGTCGGGCTGATCGGCAAAAAAATCGAATAGGTCTGCTGGCGTTCTTCGCGCAGGCTTTTCAACATCACCGCCATAAGATCATCGTAGCGCTCGCAGGCCTGCAAAAGCGTCGCATCAAAGCGCCCCGAAGCATAAAAATCGGTCGCCGAATAAAACTCGTAGTCAAACCCGAACGTGTCCAGAAACCGCCGCAGCATCGCGTTGTTGTAGTGACCGAAGCTGTCGAATTCGCCAAACGGATCCGGCACCCGCGTCAAAGGCCTCTGCAAATGCTCACGCAGCATCTCGGGGTTCGGCACGTTGTCCGGTACTTTGCGCAGCCCGTCCATATCGTCCGAAAAACAGATCAGCTTCGTCGGAATATCCGACATCACCTCGAATGCGCGCCGCACCATCGTCGTGCGCAGCACTTCGCCAAACGTCCCGATATGCGGAAGACCCGACGGCCCATAACCCGTCTCAAACAGCACATAGCCCTTCTCGGGCGGCGCCTTTTCATACCGCTTCAAAATGCGTCGTGCCTCTTCAAAGGGCCAGGCCTTCGAGGCCATTGCTGCATCTTTCAGGGCGGTCATGTCACTTAATCCTTCGCTGAATGCGAAACATACTGTCACGCAAGGCTCGCTACCTATTGCGGGCAGCGATTGTCGTCAATAAATTCAAGGGGAAATCCGAAAAAGGAATACGCTTTGTCTTTGCTCCCAAGTGACTACACGCCGGCAGATACGCTGGTGGCAATCATGATCACGATCTCGGCCTCTGACGAAACGATCCGCACTTCGGAACTCGTCACTATCGAGCGTATTATCAACCACTTACCTGCCTTCGCAGACTTCGACATCGCCCGTCTGAAAGACATCTCGAACGGCGTGCTTGATCTCTTCGCCGAAGAAGACGGTCTCGACATTCTCTGGGAAGGCGTGCGCGCCACGCTCCCCGAGCGTTTGTTCGAAACCGCCTATGCTATGGCATGCGATGTCGCAGTTGCTGACGGCAAGGTGCTGGAAAGCGAACTTCAGATGCTCGAAGAGATGCGTCACGAGCTGAATATCGACCGTCTCAGCGCCGCCGCCATCGAACGCGGCGCACGCGCGCGACACATGGTCGTCTAAACCGTTTCGTAGGCGCGCGCCCATTCGGCCAGAAGGTTGCGTTGCAATCGTCTCGATCGGTTCGCCCAAGACCGTGAACCGGGCGGGCGCTCGCGTTGCTCAGGCGGTATCGCATCGCGACGCGGCTTGTCGGCTGTGAATATCGCAAACACCAATCGGCGACCGCTCTGAGTGTACATATAGCCCACAAGGGAACTCACAAAATTCAGTGTGCCGGTTTTGGCAACCGCCGAAACGCCCGCAATTGGTTTTCCATCTGTGCGTCCTGGGTCTGAAATCGCTTTGGATTTCATTAGCCCTTCCACACCCTCGCCCTGACGTAAAATCGCGATCATATCGCTGGCGCTGATTTCGGAATCGTATCCCAGCCCCGAATGATCACGAAATGTCATCCGACGCGTGCCAAACTGCGTCTCGGCCCACCCCGCCATCCGCGACCCCGACGCCACCAAATTCCCAAGCGGCACACCGTTCACAAGGCTGGACGCCATACCGACAGCTTCCGCCGTGATATTCGTCGAATACCGCATCATGCTGCGCAACACGTCCTCCAGGACATTGCTCTTCACGGTCGCAACCAACGCGCCCACAGGCGGATTACCCGTGATTTGTGGAAACGGCAGGTTCAACCCCTGCAATCGCGCCACGGACCGAAACGCATCGCCCGCATACAGCCCCGGAAACCGCACCGGCAGCCATCGCGCGCCCGGCTTTTTGCCCAGCGATCCGCGCGCCACGCTCCACTTGTCGACGTTTTGACCCCTGCGATACTCGTACACCGGCCCCGGGCGGTCGACCATCTGCATACGTGCCACATTGGTTTCCGGCGAAAACCGCAAGGCACGCGCCTGCATGGTTATCCCGATCTCTTTTCCGTCCGGGATCCATTCGAAATGAACCCGGTTAAAGTTCAGGTTCAACCCGCCAAAGGACGGGTTATAGGCCACATATTCCGGCTGATCCGCGTCAATTCGATCCGCGCGTGGCAAAGCATCGGCCCAAACCCGAAACGCTCCGGTAATGCGCGAAATCCCCGCCTCGACCACGGCCTTCGAAAGATCGGCCAGTCCGTCGCTTGTCAAAGTCGGATCCCCGCCGCCGACAAGCCAAAGATCGCCCTTCAGAACGCCGTCGACGATAGCACCGTCCGCCAAGACCTTCGTTTCAAAGCGGAAATCCGATCCAAGCCGATCCAGCGCGTACAAAGACGTCACCGCCTTCATCGTACTCGCTGGCGGCATCGGGCGGCCCGGCTGTTTTGCCTCCAGAATTTCACCTGTCTCAGCATCGGCAATCGCAAAAGTCACCGCGCCCACCAAACCGGATTTCGCAACCAGATCGTGGCGTTTGGGCGCGCTCAGCTTGACCGTCCCCCTTGCCGGAGGGCGCGGCACCGAAACCGGCGCTTCGGCAAAGGCGGCGTGGCCTGCACTGGCCATGAGGCCCAAAAGGATGGCGCGGCGAGAGGGGGTGCTCGTCATAAAAGTGTTATCCGGCGGCTCGGTCGGTCAGACAAGAGTTTCCTAAGCTGCAATGTCATTTTTGTGGCCACAGAGCTTCAATTTTTCGTAAACTTGGCACTCTCTGCCCGCAAAGCCGTCGAACTGATCGGCATCATCGGCACATTCACAAAGCACCATGCTGGTGCCGCAGACGTCGCCAGCGCAGCCGCCTCCCGAGATCTCAGCTTTGCCGACCGGTATCGCCGTGCAGCGGGCGACATCCGCGCCGAAATCCGGTCCCCCGGTCGCGCAAGCACCCCAATTGGCACCGTTTCAAATATTTCACGCCACCGATCCCAGTGATGGAAGCTCGCAAGATTGTCCGCCCCCATCAACCAGACGAAATCCACACCCTGATATCGCCGCAACAAGCCATCAAGGGTCGCCGCAGTAAATCGCGTGCCCATCCGTGCTTCCAGATCCGTCACCTGCACACGTGGATGCCGCATGATCTGACGCGCCTTGGCCAACCGCGTTGCCAAAGGCGCAGGCCCGCGTGCCTTAAGCGGATTTCCCGGAGACACCAGCCACCAGACCTCATCCAGTTGGAACCGCTTCAACGCCTCTAGCGAGATGTGAACATGTCCGGCGTGCGGCGGATCAAAAGACCCACCCAATAGCCCGATCCGACGACCGGCCTGTGCAATGGGCCAACCCTCAGCCATGCCGCACCAACCCAGCGCCAAAAGCAATCGCACCAGTGATTTCAAGCATTTGCCTCATGTCACCGACCCTTGGCCACCAACGCTCATGTTGTCAATTCTCCGGCGACGGCCACTAAGGCCGCACCGCTGCAATGACTTCGATCTCGACCTTGAATTCCGCCCGCGTGAATCCACTCACAATCATCAACGTCGATGCTGGCAAACGCTGTACATCCGCAAGCCAAGCGTCCCGCGCCTCCATATAGCCTCCCATGAACGCCCGGTCCGTCACGAAGGCGTTGATCCGCACCACATCGCCCCGTCCAGCGCTGGCCTCGCCGAGTATCGCATCGATATTAGCGAAACAAATCTCAGCCTGCGTGCGCGCGTCATCCGGGACATGACCGTCGCGCCCCACCCCCAACTGGCCCGAGGTAAAAACCAGCGCGTGTCCGGCAGGAACTTCCACTCCGTGGACATAGCGTGCAAAAGGTGGCGCAATCGTATCTGGCTCTAGCGTTTTCATGCTCGGACGGTGCAATGCGCCTTGGCCCAGCGCAAGAGATAAACTTTCCGAGTCAAAGCTGCCCAAAGCATGGGCGAATCGCACATAGGTGAGTAATGATTGTGCGAAGCGGTCTGAGGG
>JARFRG010000151.1 GCA_029287375.1 Boseongicola sp.
GCGCCGCCCGCGACCGCGCGATTTCCATGCTGCACGAAGTCGGCCTGCAAGATGCGGCGCACTTGCGCGCCAGCGTTCTGTCTGGCGGCGAAAAGCAGAAACTCGCGCTGGCCCGTGCGCTTGTCACGCGCCCCGAAGTCCTGTTCCTCGATGAACCCACCGCCAGTCTCGATGGCCGCTCAACCCGCGAGATTGAAACCATTTTGGCCGCCGCTCAGGCGCAAGGCACGAAACTTGTCATGGCCACGCATGATCTCGGGCAGGCCCGCCGAATTGCCGCGCAAGTCGTCTTCCTGTTGAATGGAAAAATCGTCGAAACCAGCGCCGCCGAACCGTTTTTCAATGCGCCGCAAACTCTGGCAGCACGGGCTTTTCTAAAAGGAGACATCGTCGAATGACCCCGCTTTCGCGCCTCTTTGCAACCGTCTGTCTGGCGCTTTTCGCAACCGCAGCGCAGGCCGCAGAACTCAAACTCGCCGTGACGACCTCGTTTCACAATTCGGGCCTTTCCGACGCCTTGCTGCCCGAAATCAAAGCCGACACAGGCCTCGACATCCAACTGCTGGTGGTTGGAACGGGGCAGGCGATCCGCCTTGGCCAAGCCGGAGACGTCGACGCCATCCTCGTACACAGCCGGCAAGCCGAAGACGCGTTCGTTGCGGCAGGTTTCGCCACACATCGCCGCGAAATCATGTTCAACGACTTTATTCTCGTCGGCCCAACGTCAGATCCCGCCAACGCAAAACGCGCGGCGCAAGCCGCCGAAGCGTTTGCCATCATTGCCGAATTCGGCGCGATCTTCGTCAGCCGGGGCGACGACAGCGGCACCCATAGTCGTGAACGCGCCATCTGGGCGATGACCGACGCCGCACCGGCTCCCCCCTGGTACCGCGCACTTGGCGCAGGCATGGGCGCGACACTTAACACTGCCGCTGCGATGGGTGCCTATACCTTAAGTGACCGCGCAAGCTGGCTCAATTTCGGCAATCGCTCGGAAATGGCGATCACCTTCGAAGGCGATCCTGCGCTGTTCAACCAATATGCCTTCCTGCCCGTTAATCCTGACCGCCACCCCCATGTGGCAGCCGCCGCGGCGCAGACTTTGGAACGCTGGCTCACCTCGGAACGCGGCCAAGCCCTTATCGGCGACTATCAAATCGACGGCCAGACACTCTTCAAGGCAAATGCCACTCAGATCGAAAGCGATGGCTGACATGATCCAATACCTCGGAGCCATCCTACTCGCCGCATGGGCCATCAACATCTGGGCCTTCATGACGGTGTTCGAGGCCCGTCCCGGCATCCTGCGGCTTTGTCTTTGGGCCGTGATCCTGCTTGTTCCGGTCATTGGCTTCGTTGCGTGGTATCTTCTGGGCCCGCGCCCGGCGCGAAGCTAACGCGCGAACGTCACCCACTGCGCAAAGGCGAACCGCGCGCGGTCCAGACCTTTGGGTGCGGCGGGGAAGGGGGCGGCAGCCTTTGCTGCCTGCAACGCCGCGCGATCAAACGCGGCCACACCACTGGAGCGATCAACGCGCACCGCTCCAAGCTGTCCGTCCGCCAAAATATCGATTTCAAGCCGAACCCGGCCCGCGCCACGCGTGCCGCGCGGATACCTTTGATGGCGCGCTATGCGGGCCTGTATCGTCGCGGCCCACGCCGCCTGAGCCGCTTGCCGCGCCGCCGGGGCCAGCGTTGCCACAACCCGCGTCTCGCCCAGATTTCCGGCGGAAACCCCGCCGCCTGTGCCACGCGCCACAACCGCGGCAGATGCCTCGCGCTGCACGGGACGCGCCGTCGGTCTCACAGATGCAATTTCAACCGGATCGACCCTGGCAGGGGCTTCAAACCCTGTCGGCGCGGCGTCCGGAACAGCCAATCCAGGCGCGACTGCCACAGCCACCGTGTCAACGCGCGCGGTCACACCGGACACCTCGCCCGACACATTGTAAGCCATAGGCAAGACACCAGACACGACCGAAACCACCGGAGCAACCGCTACCTCAGGCAACTCAGCCAACTTCGGTGACGGGGAAACAACTGTGCCATCTCCCCAGACATCCATCTTCACAAAGTCCGCCTCACCGACCGGAGCGTCCATCTCTGTCACGCTCACCGAAACCTCTGGCACCGCGTCCCACGCGGCAACCAACGCCGCGATCCCCTCAGGGGCGGCCTCCAAACTGATCACAGCCCGCCCGTCGGCGCCTGCGCCCTCAAATCCGCCCGTGCTTGCGTAGTATCCAAAGCCCGCAACATGGACGCCCGCGGCCACAGCAAACATCACTGCAAAATCCCACCGCGCGATCATGCGACCGGCTCCATCGCGTTCGCCGTCTCAGCAATCGCCGCCGCTATCGCAGCAAGGCCATCACTCAACGCTGCCGGACCGGGGGCCAGAACCAAAGGCGATTTCACCTCGATAATCCGCCCCTGCGCCACCGCCGGAATTTGGTTCCAACTGGGCCGCGCCGCAATCTTTTCCGCCCGCACTTTCTTGCCGCACCAGCTTGCCAAAATGAGATCTGGTCGCGCCGCAATCACGTCGCGTCCATCCAATATCCGACCTTTGGCACCTTGAGCGCGCGCACGATCCGCGAACACATCCACGCCACCGGCAATCTTGATCACCTCCGACACCCAGGCAATCCCCGCAATCGGAGGATCATCCCATTCCTCGAAATAGACCCGAGGTCGAATGCGTCCCTCAGCCGTCGCCCGTACTCTCGCCACATTGCTCTCAAGTTCGGCGATCAGCGCGTCCGCCTGCGCTATATGCCCGACCAACGCGCCAAGTGTGCGGATCATCTCGAAAATTCCCGCGACATCGCGCTGATTGAACCCATGCACTGCGACACCTGCCCGGATCAAATCCGCCGCAATATCTGCCTGCAAATCCGAAAACGTCAGGACGAGATCTGGCTCCAACGCCAAAATTTTTGGCACATCCGCGCTGGTGAATGCCCCAACGCGCGGCTTTTCGCGTCGCACACGGGCCGGGCGTACCGCATAGCCCGTCACGCCGACGATCCGCTCCTCGGCCCCCAAAAGGTACAAGGTCTCAACCGTTTCTTCGGTCAGGCAGATGATGCGTTGCGGCCCTATCATGCGACATCCTCCAAAGCATCCGTCACATGAAACGCATCTCCGTCCCAACGCCCCGATACCTGAAACACATCGCGCAACTTCTGTGGCGTCAACACCTCGCGCGGGCTGCCATCCGCCACCAATTGCCCGCGATGGATCATCACCAATCGCGTGCAGTGTCTGGCCGCCAGCCCAAGGTCATGCAGAGATACCAAAACCGACGTGCCGCACGCTGCCAATGATGAAAACACCCGCATCAAACTGAACTGATGGGCCGGATCCAAGCCCGCTACGGGTTCGTCGGCAACGATCAAAGGCGTTTCCTGTGCCAGTACCCGCGCGATCAAGACCCGCGCCTGTTCGCCCCCCGAAAGAGCCGTCGCATCGCGTCTGGCGAAATCCGCAAGTCCCATCTGCTTGAGCGCCCGTGCCACGGCCGCGCGATCTGCGTCCGACAATTTCCGCCCGCCCGCCAGATACGGGGATCGACCCAAAGCCACCAAAGTCTCGACCGTCACCGGCCAGGCTATTTCGCGCGCTTGCGGCAACCACGCCGCTGCGTGGGCGCGATCCCGCGCGGGCAGGGCGGCCAGTGTCGACCCTCCAGAGGCCGCCAAAAGCCCCAAAGCCCCGCGCATCAGCGTTGTCTTGCCCGCGCCGTTCGGCCCGATCAGCCCGACAACTTCGCCCGCGCCGATCTCAAACGAGACTCCATCCACCACCGGACAGCCACCGCGCAGCACCGTCAGACGATCAAGCGACAACAGGCTCACAATCCCGCCCTCCGCGTCCGAAAGATCAGATGCAGGAACACCGGCGCGCCGATGAATGCCGTCAAAACCCCCAGCTTCAGATCACGGTCCGGCAGCAGTCCCTGCGCCGCAGCGTCAGCGAACAAAACCATCGCCGCCCCCCCCAAAGCCGACGCCGGTAACAACCGCGATGGCACCGCTCCGACCAAAGGCCGCAAGATATGCGGCACCACCAGCCCGACAAAGCCAATCGCCCCCGTCACAGCCGTCGCAGCCCCGACAGCCAGCGCCGTGCCTGTGACCACCATCAGCCGCAATCGCCCGATCCTCACGCCCAGCGCCTCGGCGGCGTCCTCGCCCAATGTCAGCGCATCCAACCCCCGCCCGGTCAAAAGCAACACGACCCCGCCGACCAATATCAAAGGCGCCGCAAGCCAGACATGGGTCCAACTGCGATCCGCCAGAGATCCCATCAGCCAGAACATGATTTCAGCGACCGCAAAGGGGTTCGGCGACAGGTTCAGCACCAACGACGTGCCGGCCGCCGCAAGTGCGCTGATTGCGATGCCGGCAAGGATCAACACCAAAGACGACCCGCGCGGCCCCGCTAAAAGCAACAGCAAACTCACAGCCACACCTGCTCCGATTAAAGCAAACGCAGGCAGCGCCAAGGCAAAGGCCGCTGCAATCCCGGTCTGCAAGGCTATCACCGCCCCCAAAGCCGCCGTCGCCGATACGCCAATCAATCCCGGCTCTGCCAAAGGGTTGCGCAACAAACCCTGCATCGCCGCGCCCGACAGACCCAAAGCCGCGCCCACGAATGCCCCCAACACCGCGCGGGGCAGGCGTATCTCGCGCATCACAACAGTTTCCGGCCCGCCAGTATCGACAAACAACGCGGACAACCCGGCACCGACCGACAAAGACGACGGCCCGGTGATCAGTGATACGACAAATCCCGCGATCACCAGACCCAAAAGCCCAAACGTCACCGCAAGGCCGCGCACATCGCGTGCGACGCTGAAATCCTGTGATGTGCCGTCAGCAAGCGCCAAAACGGACCCCCCAAACGCGTCCCAAAAGGGACCGCAGCGTTACATTCAAATGACCGAAAGCACATGCCCCGGACAGCGAACCCTCTGCCACCACACCGGAGAACCGTAGCCCGTTTGCGCGCCCCGCGCCTCGGACTGGGTGAACGCCTTGGCAGGTCTCCTGACTACGCGGGTCATCGCTTAGGCCTGCCTTCCCAGACGTTGCCGTCCAGTGGCGCGTTCAGCCGTCGCTCGCCGCTTACAGTTGCGGGGGCAGTCGCGGAATTGGGGTCGCCCCCGCACCGCAGTTCCCTTTTGCCCGGCAGTCGCCTGCCGGAACCAAAGCTATCTATACCTGCATGGGGTCAGAGCGCCTCGCGAGTCAAGTCCACACCCGCCCTCATAGACCCCAACTGCGACACCGGGGTGCGGCGTTGCGGCAGAAAGAATTCCCCCTCAAATCCTTGACTTTTTGCGAATAGTTCGCAATTAAAGGTGAGACTGCGAACTATTCTCATTTTCAACTGCTGAATACGGGGAATGAACCGTGCAAAGACGAGACTTCATCACGACAATAGGCGCCGCTTTCGTGGCCGCAAGCGTTGCACCCGGTGCGCATGCCCAGACCACAGCCCTTTCGGTTGTGGCGACAACGGGCATGATCGCGGATACTGCGCGCCGTGTCGGGGGCGATCTTGTCGCTGTGACCGCTCTTATGGGTCCGGGCGTGGACCCGCACGCCTACCGCCAGACACGCACTGATATTCTCGCCATGGCCCGCGCCGATCTGGTGTTGTGGAACGGCCTCTATCTTGAGGCGCAAATGGAAGACTTCTTTGCCGATCTGGGTCGCAAAGTCGCGATTTCGGCCGTAGGAGAATCCGTTCCCGCCGATGATCTCATATCGCATGACGACTATGAATTGCGCTTTGACCCCCACGTCTGGATGGATCCGACACTCTGGACCCACGCCGTCACTGCCGTGCGCGACGCAATGAGCGAGGCCGCCCCCGATCTGGCGGAACAATTTGACGCCAACGCAACGGCTTACATTGCTGAGTTGACCCAACTTGCGGACTACGCGCAGACGTCGCTGTCCTCGGTTCCTGAAAGCGCGCGTGTCCTCATCACCGCCCACGATGCCTTCAACTACTTTGGCCGCGCCTATGGTTTCGAGGTTATCGGAATCCAGGGCATTTCAACCGACAGCGAAGCCGGTGTGAACCGTATCTCCAAACTCGTCGATATGATCGTTACCCGCAAAATCGCTGCCGTATTTGTTGAAAGCTCGGTCTCGGACCGATCAATCCGCGCCCTCGTCGAAGGGGCCGCCGCACAGGGCCACGACCTCAAGATTGGCGGCGAATTGTTTTCTGACGCCATGGGCGCACCCGGCACATACGAGGGTACCTACGTCGGGATGATCGACCACAACGCAACCACCATCACCACAGCTCACGGAGGTACCGCGCCAATGCGCGGGCTCAACGGGTTGTTGAGTGCAGGAAGTTAAGGACACCAGATGCTCCAGATTGCAAACTCAGAAAATGTCCTCGCAGAAGCACAAAACCTGCGCGAAAGCCCCTTCGCGATCCGTGGCCTGACAGTTTCCTACGACCAGAAACCCGCCGTTTTCTCGGTTGACGTCACCATCGAGGCCGGGAAAATGACCGCGATCGTTGGCCCGAATGGCGCGGGCAAATCCACTTTGTTGAAAGCCGCTCTTGGCATCATAAAGCCATTGTCGGGGCAGGTGACCCTGATGGGCCGTCCGGTTGCACAGGAAATGCACCGCATTGCCTATGTCCCGCAACGTGCAAGCGTCGATTGGGATTTCCCTGTGCGTGTGATCGACGTGATCGAAATGGGAATGTTCCGCAAAACCGGCCTTTTGGGGCGTTTGTCGCGCGCGGATCGCGCCCATGCCATGTCCTGCTTGGGTCGCGTCGGCATGACCGACTTTGCCAACCGTCAGATCGGCCAATTGTCCGGCGGCCAGCAGCAGCGCGTTTTCCTCGCCCGCGCGCTTGCGCAAAACGCTGACCTTTACCTGCTCGACGAGCCCTTCGCAGGCGTCGATGCGGCCACCGAAAAGGCCATCATCACCGTTCTGAAATCCCTGCGCGCCGAAGGCCGCACCGTTGTCGCGGTACATCACGACCTCACGACGGTACCGGAGTATTTCGACAACGTCCTGTTGCTGAACGTGCGCAAGATCGCCGAAGGTCCGGTCGCCACCGCTTTCACCGAAGAAAACCTTCAGGCCGCTTATGGTGGCCGTCTTGGCACTGCGCGCCTCAACGCGGCCGCAGTCAGCGGGTAATCCCATGTTCTTTCAGGCGCTGACATTCCAGCTTGGTTACAACGCCACCCTCGTGACCTTTGGGGCCACGCTTTTGGGCATCGCTGCAGGTGTCACCGGCAGCTTTTTGTTCTTTCGCAAGCGCGCACTTGTCTCCGACGCCATCAGCCATGCCACGTTGCCCGGGATCGCTCTGGCCTTCATCGTCATGGTTTCGCTCGGCTTTGACGGCCGCAATCTGCCGGGACTGCTCGCAGGCTCCGCCCTAAGTGCCGCCACCGGCCTGTTCGCTGTCCAATGGCTCGCCTCGCGCACGCGTCTGACCGAAGACGCGGCGATTGGCGCGGTCCTGTCCGTGTTCTTCGGCTTTGGGATCGTCCTGTTGACCGTGATCCAGACCATGTCCTCGGGACAACAAGCAGGCCTCGAAGGCTTCCTCCTTGGCTCCACTGCGGGCATGCTCTACGCCGACGCCGTTCTCATCGCCGGGGGAGGTGCGCTCGCACTGCTTCTTGTCGCGATATTTCGACGCCCGATGATGATGGCCAGCTTTGATCCCGAATTTGCCCGTGCCAGTGGCATCAATCTGGATCGCACCGACCTCATCATGATGGGCCTCGTGATGGGCGTCACTGTCGTCGGCCTCAAAATCGTCGGCCTGATCCTGATCGTTGCTCTTTTGATCATCCCGCCCGTCGCCGCCCGCTTCTGGAGCGACCGCGCTGACCGGGTCGTCCTTATCGCGGGCGCCCTAGGAGGCCTCTCCGCATGGATTGGCGCGTCCGGCTCCGCCGTCGCTCCCAACCTGCCGACAGGGCCGATCATCGTGCTTACCGCTTTCGCGATCTTTGCGGCCTCTTTGCTCTTTGCCCCCGGACGCGGCCTTTTGATCAGCGCCCTCAACCATCGCAAATTCCAACGCGGCGTTCACATCCGTCAGGGCCTGGTCTCGCTTGCCCAGGGCCAGGCGATCTACGAACCCCTCACGCTGCGTCTGCTGCAGGCCCAAGGTCTGGCGCGTGCTGACGGTGTGGCCACCGAAGATGGCGTCGCCCGCGCTTCGCGTGTCTTGCGCGACGAAAAGCGCTGGGAAACCGCGCGCGGCGATCCGGCCCTCGAAATGGCCGCCGCGCGCTACGACGGCCTCACGCAAATCGAAGACGTGCTGACCCGCGATCAAATCGATCACCTCGACGCCCGCATCGGCCCCCCACGCGGGGTGACGCCATGAGCGGCGCTGAATTTGTTCCCCTCAGCCTCTCGCCGCTGATCATCGGCTGCCTTGCTGCCGTTGCCTGCGCGCTACCGGGCAACTTTCTGATCCTGCGCCGTCAGGCTCTGATCGGCGACGCCATCAGCCACGTCGTGCTTCCGGGCATTGTCGTGGCGTTCCTCTTTGCAGGCACGATCTCGGCCACCGCGATGATGCTGGGCGCCGCCGCCGCCGCCCTTCTTGCGGTCGCCATGATCGAAGGCATACGCCGCTTTGGTCGAATTGAACCCGGTGCGGCGATGGGGGTCGTTTTCACCACGATGTTCGCAGGCGGCGTGCTCTTGCTTGAACTCAGCGACACCTCCGGCGTCCATCTCGATGTGGAACACGCGCTTTACGGCAATCTCGAAAGCCTCATCTGGCTCGATGCGACCGGATGGGCCTCGCTGTTCGACCCAACCGCGCTGGCTGGCCTGCCGCCCGAATTGTTCCGCATTGCGCTTGTTCTTGGTCTGATCGTAATCCTTTTGGCACTTTTCTGGCGACCTCTCGCAATCTCGACCTTTGATGAAGGCTTTGCCGCCACGCTTGGCCTTCCGGTTTCGACCATTTCGCTCGGGCTGGTGATCATCTCTGCGCTCGCCGCCGTTGCCGCATTCGACGCGGTCGGCTCAATTATCGTAATCGCTATGTTCATCTGTCCGCCCGCCGCCGCGCGCCTGATGACCAACCGCCTTGGCATGCAAGTCGCGTGGTCCGTCCTGTTTGCGTTGGCGTCTGCCGTTGCGGGCTTTGTGCTTGCAGGCTACGGCCCGCTCTGGATCGGAGGTACCAATTCGGTCAGCGCGGCCGGAATGATTGCGACAGTTTCGGGTGTGATCCTTGCAGTGACCGCCCTCGCAGGCCCCGAACGCCGCCGCGTAACCTAAGTCGTTTCGCCCTTGGACGCGTCCCTCGGGGTCTCAGGGACATCGACATCTATGCCAATTTCACCCGCCAAATCCGATGCGACCGGCTCTCCGGCGGCTCTCGCGACAAGGTCGCCGATCTCGGGGTCCGTTATGATCTCGCCAAGCGGAAGCTCATCCAGATGCGCCACCAATGCCGTC
>JARFRG010000217.1 GCA_029287375.1 Boseongicola sp.
CGGAAGCCTTTGGGCGTTTCGGCCTTTGGGCGGGGGGTCTTTTTGATCTTTGCCATGGTATTTTCGGCGTCCGGCCTTATGCAATGTCGCGCGGGGTTTAGCTCGTGGCCCGGACCGGGGCAAGGAGGACGACGATGAGCGTGGAAATCGAAGAACGACTGGCGCATCTGGAACGCGTCTTGGACGAAGTGAACGACGTGGTGGCGCGACAGGCCGACGAGATCGTGGTTTTGACGCGGCGGGTCGCGATGTTGATGGAGCGAGAAGCAATGCGTGAGGCGGACGGCTCGGGCGGGGTTGTGATCGGGAATGAGCGGCCGCCGCATTATTGAGGCGAAGGGGCGGCTCGCGCTTTTTCGCACATGAGGTGAGCGTGTTTCAGTGTGGCCATCGAAACTTGGCTCATCTAGCATTTGCGTTAAAGGGGGAGCCTCTCATGACATATCGCGCACCTGCCGACACCAAAGTTGGCCATATCCATCTGAAAGTTTCCGACCTTGAGCGATCCATTGCGTTTTATCGCGATGTCCTCGGGTTTCATGTGACCCTTCTCTATGGAAAGCATGCCGCGTTCATGGCAGCAGGCGACTATCATCATCATATCGGGCTGAACACCTGGGAAAGCCTCGGCGCGGGGCCGGTTCAGAAGAAAGCGGCAGGCATGTACCACGTGGCTTTTGTTTATCCCGACCGGACCGCGCTTGGTGAGGTTGTGAGGCATGTGCGCGCGGCGGGCGTCGATATTTACGGGGCCGCAGACCATGGCGTGAGCGAGGCGGTTTATTTTGACGACCCTGATGGAAATGGCATTGAGTTGTATTGGGACCGTGACCGCAGCACTTGGGACATTGGCGCGGACGGGACAATTAATTTGGTCAACACACCTTTGGATATTGATGCGTTGATTGCTGACGCAAGGAGTGATTAGGGGCGCGGTCCGCCGACCTTTGGGCTAACTGAGGGAAGCTCTGCCCAAAAAGAAGAATGCCGCGTCACTGCGGTCTCTTGCGCGCATGGCACAGGCTGCAAACCTGTCTCTGGACGGGCGCGCACAGAGCGCCTAGGCTTTGCCGTCGAAAGGAATTTGTATGGCACTTGGACAGAACACTCGCACCTATTTCAATGGTTCCTGGCATGACGGCGACGTCGCAATTATGCGCGCGACAGACCACGGAGCGTGGCTGGGTTCGACCGTATTTGACGGCGCACGGTTTTTCGACGGTGTAACCCCCGACCTTGAGGCACATTGCGCGCGGGTCAATGCGTCGGCCAAAGCGCTGATGCTGACACCATCGGTGTCGACGGCCGATATGGTGGCGATTGTTCGCGAGGGGCTTGGCAGCTTTGAGAAGACGAGTGCGGTCTACATTCGCCCGATGTATTGGGGCATTGATGGAGACGCGACGGCAATTGTTCCGAATGGGGACACAGTTGGATTTGCTGTCTGCCTCGAAGAAGTAGCCATGGCCCCTGCGGAACAGTCCGTGAGATTGACGCGCACTAAGTTTCGCCGCCCAGTCCTGGAAGATTCGGTCGTTAACGCGAAGGCCGGCTGCCTGTATCCTAACAATGCGCGAATGTTGACCGAGGCGAAATCACGCGGCTTTCACAACGCATTGGTGGCAGACGCGATGGGCAATGTCGCAGAGACGGCAACCGCGAATATATTCATGGTCAAGGATGGTGAAGTTTTTACGCCGATCGCAAACGGAACATTTTTGGCTGGGATCACGAGGGCGCGCCATATGATCAACCTTGGACAAGACGGCACGAAGGTTCATGAAGCCGTGCTGACATTTGCTGACTTCGAGGATGCCGACGAAGTTTTCATGTCTGGCAACATGTCCAAAGTGTCGCCGGTGGCGGAATTCGATGGCACTCACTATCAAATCGGTCCCATCACACGTCGTGTACGCGAGATGTATTGGGACTGGGCATTATCGGAGGCGGTGTGATGCACTTGAGCCTCGAGCATTTATACCTCACCGATCCCGTTCTTGAGCGCCTGAACATCTCGCCGAGCGACGTTGCGGACGCGATCGAGTCCGCGTTGATCGCCAAGGCGGAAGGGAGGCTGCATACGGCCCCGAAATCGGCCGTTTTGCCGGGGGATGGGCGCTATATGATGTCAACGCTGGCGGTTGGCGAAGACGAAGGGTTGACGATCTTAAAGGCCGTCGGCGTTTACCCCGGAAATGGCGCGCGCGGCCTGCCGACATCAACGGGGGCAATTCTGGCGCTGGACGCGCATACAGGAATGTTGCGCGCCGTGCTTGGCGCGGCATGGGTGACGGCTGTGCGAACCGCCGGGCTGTCGGCGGTTGCAGCGCGCAAGATGGCCGACCCAAACGCCGAAACCATTGCCTTTGTCGGCTGCGGTGTTCAGGCATCCAGCCATCTGGCGGCGTTTCGTGCTCTTTTTCCGCTTAAAAAGGTGTTCGCTGTTGGGCGTAGCGCCAAGTCCACAGATCGTTTCGTGGACGAAGTTCGCGCGCTTGGGCTGACTGCCGAGGTCCGCGACGCCGAAACTGCAATTCGGGAGGCTGATCTGGTGGTCAGCTCGATTACTCTCGACTATTCAGTGGTGCCTTTTCTGGATGCATCATGGATGAAGCCCGGTGCATTTGCGGCAATCACCGATCTGTTTATCCCTTGGAAAAACGAGAGTGCGGGAGCATTTAGTTCCATATACGTGGACGATTTGGTGCAGGAGCGGGCAAGCGACAAACCGATGGTGCCCGGCCATCTGATCACCGGCGACTTGACCGAGTTGGCAACAGGTGGTCCGTTGGCACGCAGCGACGCACAGCCGTCAGCATTTGTGTTTCGCGGGCTTGCTCTTGGGGACTATGCGGCGGCGTCTTTGGCTCTTGCCCGTGCAGAAGCGTCGGGCGCTGGTCAGAGGGTTGTACCTGAGGCATAGACAATCAGAGCCGGATCCGCTCATGATTACGGCTCTAGGGGAGATAGGCGATGCGCAAGTTTTTAGTCGTACTGGATGACAGTCGGGAATGTCTGAATGCGATGCGGTTTGCAGCAATGCGGGCCGCGCATACCGGCGGCGGAGTTCAGGTGTTGTCGGTAATCCCACCGGATGAATTCAACCACTGGATCGGTGTTGGGAACATTATGCGGGAAGAAGCGCGCGAGCGCATTCATGCACATTTTGAAGTTTTCGCGAAGTGGATGCGAGACAAGCAGAATGTGGATCCCCAACTGGTGATACGGGAAGGCGAGCCGGTTCAGGAGATTATCGCTCAGGTCGAGGAAGACTCTGAGGTAGGTGTTCTTGTCCTCGGGGCGTCGAACGAAAAGCGGGGGCCTGGGCCAATCATAGCCGAGCTTGCGCGGAATTTTGGAGCGCTACCTATTCCGGTGACGATTGTACCCGGAGAGATATCCAAAGAGAAGCTGGAAGCAATCACCTGAGACAGGGGCTTTGCCCCTCGCCCTGACGGGCTTCACCCCAAGGTATTTTGGAAAGGGTGAGGCGCGCGGGCCAGTTAGTTTAGAATCGTTCCAAAGTCTTGACAGTTGGCCTTCGCGCTCGCATATCTTTGGTTCACGCGAGAGGATGCATGCAATGTTTATTCAGACGGAATCAACGCCGAACCCGGCAACGCTGAAGTTTCTTCCGGGACAGAGCGTTCTAGAGGTCGGCACCGCTGATTTTCCGAACGCCGACGCTGCAGGATCGTCGCCTTTGGCGACGCGATTGTTTGCTATTGAAGGCGTGTCTGGCGTGTTTTTCGGGTTAGATTTCGTGACCGTGACCAAAGACGACGCAACTGAGTGGGATCATGTGAAGCCGACGATCCTGGGTGCGATTATGGAGCATTTCCAGTCGGGACAGCCTGCGGTTTCTGGTGAGGGCGGTCAATCGTCGGGCCATGCAGACCATACCGGCGAGGACGGTGAGATTGTCGACCAGATCAAGGAATTGCTTGATACCCGTGTGCGCCCTGCGGTGGCACAGGATGGGGGCGATATCGTTTTTCACGGATTTGATCGCGGGATCGTCTATCTGCATATGCAGGGTGCCTGCGCCGGTTGTCCGTCGTCCACCTTGACGCTGAAAATGGGCATTGAGAATTTGTTGCGCCATTATATCCCTGAAGTCCTTGAGGTGCGCCCTGTCGCCGCGTGACCCAACAATACTCGCGTTTGATACATCGGCCGCGCATTGCGCGGCCGCTTTGTTATTGGGCGGACGGATCGTTGCGTCCGCATATGAACCGATGGCGAAGGGTCAGGCAGAACGGTTGATACCGGTTTTGGAGAAAGTGCTCGCCGATGAAGGCGCAGTTTGGGAGGAGCTTGACGCGATCGCTGTTGGAATTGGTCCCGGTAATTTCACCGGCATTCGCATTGGTGTGAGCGCGGCGCGGGGCCTTGCCTTGTCGCTGGGCATCCCTTCAATCGGCGTGTCCAGCTTTGAGATCGCGCGCGGGCCTGCTTCGCGCGATGGGCCAGAACGACAGATCGTGACCCTGAACGGTCCGCGAGATACGATATACTTGCAGCATTTCACTGACGGCCATCCGTTTGGAGGTCCGCGTATTCTGGGGGCGGATGAACGTCGCAACTGGATTGATCTTGATCTGCCCGTTCCACCCGAGGGAACTGAATTGCTTGGCCCCTACGCCGAGGATCTGATGCTTGCTTTTGGGAATGGTGCGCCGAGCCTTTTTCCCTTTCACGCGTCGGACATAGACTGGCGGCGAGCGAGCGGCATCATCGCGCGTGTTGCGACTGAAAAGCTGAACCGCGGTGGCGATATCCCAGCCGCGAAACCGCTCTATGTGCGCGCGGCCGATGCCGCACCTTCTGCGGAGGCTCCGCCGGTTATTTTGCCATGACGCCGGAAGATCTCGCCCGAATTCACGCGCGCGCGATGATTGTGCCACCAGCATGGTCCGCGCCGACGTTTGAGGGTTTCCTTGCAGCGCGTGGTTGCGTTCTTGCAACGTCAGATACTGGCTTTGCTCTTGGCCGCGTCGTTTTGGACGAGGCTGAGTTGCTGACACTCGCGGTCGATCCGGATGCGCGGCGCCGGGGTGAAGGCCGAAAATGCCTCTTGGGTTTTGAGAAAAAAGCCGTCGAGATAGGTGCAATCCGGGTTTTTTTGGAGGTCGCTGTGACAAACGATGCAGCACGCGGACTGTATGCTGGGGCCGGATATCGCGAAGCCGGTCTTCGCCGCGCGTATTACCCGGCATGCGACGGTCATCCCATTGACGCCTTAGTGATGAGCAAAATCCTCGTTTAAGTATGACATTACGCCACTTAGCCGGATGTCAGACCCCAGATTTCCCAAGACTCCTATTGACCCTTCCCAATCACTGCGGCCTTAATCGAACATGATCTGACAGTGATCAGACGAATTCGGGCGCAAGGGTGGTTTGCCCGCCGTTTGCGTTGATAAAATGAGTAACCTGGGAGATACCATATGACCCTCATGCAGAAATTCCTTGGCGCAAGTGCTGTACTGGCACTGACCGCTGGCGGCGCGGTTGCCGAGCCTGCACTGATTTTCGACCTCGGCGGCAAGTTCGACAAATCCTTCAACGAAGCCGCATTCAGTGGCGCGCAGCGTTGGGCGGAAGAAACTGGCGGGACTTTCCGCGAGATTGAGCTGACATCGGAAGCACAGCGCGAGCAGGCGCTGCGTCGCTTTGCCGAAGCTGGCGCAAACCCTGTCGTGATGACCGGCTTTGCCTTCGGTTCTGTATTGGACGAAGTTGCCCCTGACTATCCAGACACCAAGTTCGCGATCATCGACATGGTTGTGAACCAGCCGAACGTGCGTTCGGTGGTATTCAACGAACATGAAGGGTCGTTCCTGGTTGGCATGATGGCTGGCCTAAAGACTGAATCCAACACCGTTGGCTTTATCGGTGGCATGGACATTCCATTGATCCGCAAATTCGCCTGTGGCTATGCGCAGGGCGTGAAAGCCGCGAACCCAAGTGCGACTGTTGTGGCCAACATGACCGGCACGACACCTGCAGCCTGGAATGACCCGGTTAAAGGCGGCGAGCTTACCAAGGCGCAAATCAGCCAAGGTGCGGACATCGTTTACGCAGCGGCTGGCGGCACCGGCGTTGGTGTCCTTCAGGCAGCAGCCGACGAAGGCATCTTTTCGATCGGTGTGGACAGCAATCAGAACTACCTGCACCCAGGATCGGTTCTGACATCAATGCTCAAGCGCGTGGATGTCGCCGTTTACGAAGCCATGAGCCAGGGCACAGACCTTGAGACCGGCTTTAACGTGATGGGGCTTTCCAACTACGGCGTTGGAGTTGCCTTGGACGAAAACAACGAAAGCATCGTGTCCTACGACATGCTGGCTCAGGTCTATGCGGCGGCGGACAAGATCGTCACCGGCGAGATGACGGTCCACGATTATATGTCAGACGACAGCTGCCCGGCTCTTGAATTCTAAGAGACGCTTTAAATGACTTGCCGCGCCGAAACCTTCGGCGCGGCATTTTCACCAGGTTCGAGGGGGACCGACGTGAGCGACGCTCCGGCGATTGAACTAAAAGGCATTTCCAAAGCCTTTGGCCCAGTTCAGGCAAATAAAGATATTTCCATTCGGGTTATGCCGGGGACCATTCACGGGATCATCGGCGAGAACGGTGCCGGTAAGTCCACACTGATGTCGATCCTTTATGGGTTTTACAAAGCTGATTCGGGTCAGATTTTTATCGACGGCAAAGAAACCACAATCCCGGACAGTCAGGCCGCGATTGCGGCGGGCATCGGGATGGTGTTCCAGCATTTCAAGCTGGTTGAGAATTTCACAGTGCTTGAGAACGTGGTTCTTGGGGCCGAAGAAGGCGCGCGGTTGATGCCGTCCCTGTCCAAAGCGCGCAAGCTTTTGACAGAACTTGCGGCGGAATACGAATTGAACGTCGATCCCGACAAAAAGATCGAAGATATCGGCGTGGGCATGCAGCAGCGTGTCGAAATTTTGAAGGCGCTGTATCGCAAGGCCGAGATATTAATTTTGGACGAGCCGACCGGGGTTCTGACGCCATCCGAGGCGGACCATTTGTTTCGGATCCTGAAGGGTCTGAAGGACGAAGGTAAGACGATCATCCTGATCACTCATAAGCTGCGCGAGATCATGGATGTGACCGATACCGTCAGCGTGATGCGACGCGGTGAAATGACTGCGACCGTAAAGACGCGCGAGACGTCTCCTGAACAGTTGGCAGAACTTATGGTTGGGCGTAAAGTATTGTTACAGGTAGATAAAAAACCTGCGACGCCCTATGCAAAAGTGCTTGAGGTCGAAGACCTTCGGGTCAAAGATGACGCCGGAGTTGAGCGTTTGAAGGGCGTGTCACTGAACGTGCATGGCGGCGAGATCGTCGGCATTGCGGGGGTTGCTGGGAACGGCCAATCCGAGTTGCTGGAAGTGCTGGGCGGGTATCGCCGTGCGAAGGGCAAAGTGCGTCTGAATGGCGAACCGATTGACCTGACGGGTCGCAAATCGGATGGTCAGTCACGGCGCGAAAAGGGCATCGCTCATGTTCCCGAGGATCGACACCGCGAAGGTCTGATTCTTGATTTCCAAGCTTGGGAGAACATGGCCTTTGGGTATCACAACGATCCCAAGTATCAAAAGAGCCGTTGGTTCATGGACAACCGGGCAATCCGGCAGGACACCGTGGACAAGATGAAACGCTTTGACGTGCGTCCGCCGATTCCATCGCTTTCGGCAAAGAATTTCTCGGGCGGCAACCAGCAAAAGATCGTTTTGGCACGCGAAATTGAGCGGAACCCGGAATTGCTTTTGGTGGGTCAACCGACACGCGGCGTGGATATTGGTGCGATTGAGTTTATCCACCAGCAGCTTGTGGCCTTGCGCGATCGCGGGAAAGCGATTTTGTTGGTGTCGGTCGAGCTTGACGAGATCATGTCACTGGCGGACCGCATTATCGTTATGTTCGACGGAAAGATCATGGGCGAACGCCTTGCGGGTCAAACAGATGAGCGCGAGCTGGGCCTTTTGATGGCAGGTGTCACGGATACCGGAAAGTCGGCATTGGCACATACATCTTCTGGCGCGATGCGGGTCGGCAATCCTGGAAAGGGAGCGTAAGCCATGGACGTGATGCCAAAATGGGCCGACGCCCTGCTGATCCCGCTGATCTCGATTGCGATTGCATTTTTGATTTCTGCGGGCGTGATAATTGCCATCGGTGAAGACCCTATGGCCGCCCTGAATACCATGGTCACCGGGGCGCTGGGGTCGTCTTACGGGTGGGGATATACCCTATATTATACAACGAATTTCATCTTTACGGGCCTTGCTGTGTCGGTCGCGTTTCATGCGCGCATGTTCAACATTGGCGGCGAAGGTCAAGCAATGCTGGGCGGCGTGGGTGTGGCGCTTGTTTGTCTGTTTATCCCGTTCCCGCATTGGATTCTGGCACTGCCGGTCGCCTTGGTTGGTGGCGCGTTATTCGGGGCGGCATGGGCTGCGATCCCGGCCTATTTGCAGGCCAAACGCGGCAGCCACATTGTGATCACGACGATCATGTTCAATTTTATCGCAGGCTCGCTACTGGTCTATTTGCTGGTCGAAGTTCTGAAACCGGCCGGTGCAATGGACCCGGCGACTGCAAAATTTCCTGACGGCACGCATCTGCCGACGTT
>JARFRG010000271.1 GCA_029287375.1 Boseongicola sp.
GCCTCAAGACCCTTGTCGCATTTCAAAAACGGCACGACGCCCTTTTCAGCCCACAGGTATTCCGCCGCTGGCTTGCCCGCAAACGCACGGTCCATGGTCATCTCAAACAGGATGGCCCCGATGACTTTCTCACCGGAAAACGCAGGTGCAGCCACGATCCGTGCGCGCATGGCGTGGATCTGGTCGTACATCTCGGCCTCTGAAGAATAGGCATCCTCCTCAACACCATAAAGCTTCAGCGCCTTGGGCGAAGAGCCGCCCGACTGATCAAGCGCTGCAATAAAGCCCTGTCCCGACCGCATCTGTACTGCTTGTTTTTCGTTCATCACGTCATCCTCGCCTGACTAATATTCACTTGGTTTTATGCAATCTGCGGGCCGCCCGCTAGCCCCGTTCCAGCGCCGCAACACCCGGCAAAGTCTTGCCTTCCATCCACTCAAGAAAAGCACCTCCCGCAGACGAGATATAGGTGAAATCATCCGCAGCACCCGCTTTGTTCAGTGCCGCAACCGTATCGCCGCCCCCCGCAACCGAAATCAACTTGCCCGCGCGGGTCAGCCGTGCCGCATGCGCCGCCGCCGCATTGGTCGCCGCGTCGAAGGGCGCAATCTCGAACGCACCAAGCGGGCCGTTCCAGATCAAAGTTTTTGCGCTCTCGAACACTTCGGCCACACGGGCCACCGACAAAGGCCCCGCGTCCAAAATCATCCGGTCAGAGGGGCAGGCGTCGGCCGCAACCGTAATATTGTCCGCGCCTTCCGCAAATTCCGTCGCACAGACCACGTCCACCGGCAGGATAATTTCGCAGGCGGCTTCTTCGGCCTTGGCCATGATCGCGCGCGCGGTGTCAGTCATGTCATGCTCGGCCAGCGATTTGCCGACGTCCAGCCCTTGCGCGGCCAAAAACGTGTTCGCCATGCCGCCGCCGATCACCAAAGCATCGACCTTGCGCACAAGATTGCCCAGCAGATCAAGCTTTGACGACACTTTCGCCCCGCCAACAACGGCCACCACGGGGCGCTCGGGTTCACTCAACGCTGCCTCAAGCGCCCGCAATTCGGCCTCCATCAGCCGCCCCGCGCAATTGGGCAAAAGATGCGCCACGCCCTCAGTCGAGGCATGTGCGCGGTGCGCTGCCGAAAACGCATCATTGCAATAGACATCCCCCAGCGACGCCAGGAACTGTGCCATACGCGGGTCATTCGCTTCTTCCATTGCGGAAAAGCGTGTGTTCTCGATCAAAACAACAGCGCCAGCCGCCAAAGCCTCAAGGCTCGCGCGGTCTGGCCTCTCAACGAATGTCACCTCGCGGCCCACAGCCGCCTCAAGCGCAGGCACAACAATCCGTAGGGACATCGCAGGGTTCGGCTGACCCTTTGGCCGTCCAAAATGTGCCAGCATCACCGGCGTGCCGCCTTTGGCAAGAATATCCGTGATCGTCGGCACAATCCGGTCAATCCGCGTGGTGTCGGTCACGTTTGTCCCGTCCACCGGCACATTCAGATCGACGCGCGTCAGCACCAGCTTTCCGTCAAGGTCCATATCGTCGAGGGTCTTCCAGGCCATATCTGCTCTCCCGTTCACCGCATTTGCCCTTTCCCTACCCGAGACGACGCGCAGGTCAACAGCCCGATCACCGCCTTTCACCCTTTTCCTTCCGTGGCACCCGCACTAGGGTCCGCCCCAAATCGTATAAAAGGAGCGCCAAATGGCCGACTACAAAGACCCAGAGAACACCATCCTGATCGAACTCAAAGACGGCACCGTCGCAATCGAACTACTGGCAGACGTGGCCCCCCAGCACTGTGCGCGGATGAAAGAGCTTGCGCGCGCAGGCGAATACGACAACGTGGTTTTCCACCGCGTGATCGATGGCTTCATGGCGCAAACCGGCGACGTGCAGCACGGCGACTTCGTCGACGGTTTCGATCTGCGCCGGGCAGGCACAGGCGGGTCGGACAAGCCAGACGTTCCGGCGGAATTTTCCAAGCTTCCTCATGATCGCGGCACCATTGGTGCAGCCCGCAGCCAGAACCCGAACTCGGCCAACAGCCAGTTTTTCATCAACTTTTCCGACAATGCGTTCCTGAATGGACAATACACCGTCTATGGCCGCGTGATCTCGGGCATGGAACACGTCGACGCCATCGCGCGCGGCGAGCCGCCGATGAACCCCGACCGGATGCATTCCGTCAAGGTGGCCGCTGATGCGTAAACTTGCGATTGTATTTGCTCTGGCTGCCACCCCGTTGGTCGCACAGGACGCCGTTGACGGCCCCGGTCCCAACCTTGTGATCGAAGTCGCGGGCGAGGCCGGTGGCACTGTCGTCATCGACCTTCTCGATGAAGTTGCACCCGGACATGTCGCGCAAATGACTGCGCTTGCAGAAGAGGGCGCCTATGACGGCGTCGTCTTTCATCGGGTGATCGAAGGCTTCATGGCGCAAACCGGCGACGTGGAATTCGGGAAAATCGGCGGAGATATGCGCAGAGCCGGCACAGGGGCCTCGCAGCGCGACGATCTTCCAGCGGAATTTTCTGACGTGCCTTATGATCGCGGCATCGTCGGCATGGCCCGCAGCCAAAACCCGGATTCGGCCAACAGCCAGTTCTTCATCATGTTCGACCAAGGCTATTTTCTGAATGGCCAATACACCGTCGTCGGTCGCGTGATTGAAGGCATGGATGTGGTCGATGCGATCAAACTAGGCAAAGGTCCAAATGGCGCGGTGATCGGTGAGCCCGACCGCATGGACCGTGTGACTGTGCAACGGTGATGTTTCGCGCCTGCGGCGCGATCCACTGGGAGGACGCTGTCCTCCCAGACCCTCCTGAGGTATTTATGAAATGGTGAAGGTCAAAGGGTCGTCTTGACGCCAAGTGTGGCGCGCGTGGGAGGCCTCATCGGGCGGGTGTTTAGGAATTCTGCCGGAATTCGTGATAAATCGCCTGTAGCGCATGCCTCCCATTCCATCACCAGCGCGTGAGGAGCACTAGGCCGGGGCGGTTGTGTCTGTCACAGTCTTTCTCAACACGTTTAGAGGGAGGCTCTGCATGCGTCTTACACATCTCATTGCCGTCACGGCCATCGCCGTCGCAAGTTCCACATCCGTAGCAAACGCTGATCCGTCATTCTGGAAATTCGAGTGGCCGGATACGGATTTTGAAACCACGAGCGTTGAAAACTGGGTTGAAATCCTCTCAGGTGGCCCGCCAAAAGACGGCATTCCCGCGCTTGATGAGGTTACCTTTATTCCCGCCGCCTCTGAAACCCGCCTCGTCGACATGGAGCCCGTGATCACCGTGGAAATCGACGGAGCAGAGCCGCGCGCCTATCCGATCCGCTATCTGACATGGCACGAAATCGTCAACGACACCGTTGCCGGTATCCCCGTCGCCGTCACCTTTTGCCCACTGTGCAATTCGGGCATGACCTTTGACCGCCGCGTCGAAGGTCAGGTCCTCAGCTTCGGTGTCTCCGGCAAGCTCAGAAACTCCGACATGGTGATGTTCGACCGCCAAACCCAAAGCTGGTGGCAACAAGCCATCGGCACCGGCATCGTGGGCGACATGACCGGTGTCGAACTTGACCAACTGCCCACATGGATGGAGAGCTGGTCCGAATTCAAAACCCGCAACCCAGACGGTCTCGTCATGGACGAACCGGCATGGCCGCGCCAATACGGACGTAATCCCTACGTCGGCTATGACAGCTCAACGCGTCCGTTCCTCTATTCCGGCGAACTCCCCCCCCACGACATCCCGGCTCTGATGCGCGTGGTCCGTGTTGACGACAAAGCCTGGACCTTTGATCGCCTGCGCGAAGAGCAGGAAATCACCCAGGACGGCATCACCCTCAGCTGGCGCGCCGGTCAGGCCTCGGCTCTTGACCAATACACGATAGGCGCCGGACGCGACGTCGGAACCGTGCGCGTGCGCGACGCAAACGGCAACGATATTCCTCACGATGTCCTGTTTGCCTTCGCCTTCCACGCCTTCTTCCCGGACGGTGAATGGAAACTGAACTAAAGCGCTCAGATGGGCTTCATCCTTTGATAAATACCTCGGGGTCCGGGGCAGAGCCCCGGTCTCGCGACGCCGAAAGGCGGCGCAATCCTAACCTTCCAGAACCACCAAAGCATGCCGCTTTTTGCCCGCCGACAATTTGATCGGCGACGCCAAAGCCGCGACGTCCAGCATCATGCCCGCATCACTCAAAGGCGCATCATCCATCCGTGCGCCATTCTCGGAAATCAACCGTTTGGCCTCTTTGCCCGACTTCGCCAAACCTGCGCGCACAAAGACCTGAACCACCGATATCCCGTCGCCCACGTCCGCCGCGCTTAACGTCAGCGTTGGCAAATCATCCCCAACACCGCCCTTTTCAAACACCTCGCGCGATGTCGCCTCTGCGGCCACAGCCGCATCCGCACCCCGGCACAAGGTCGTCACTTCATTGGCAAGGATGATCTTCGCCTCATTGATCTCTGATCCCCCCAAGGCCCCGAGACGATCACACTCAGACACCGGAAGCTCTGTGAACATCTTCAGAAACTTGCCGACATCTGCGTCCGGTAAATTGCGCCACCATTGCCAGAACTCATAGCCAGACATCATTTCTTCATTGAGCCAAACAGCTCCGTCGGCAGACTTGCCCATCTTCTTGCCATCCGCCCGCGTGACCAGAGGCGTGGTTAATCCGTAGGCATCTCCACCATCAACCCGCCGGATCAGATCTGCGCCCGACACGATATTGCCCCACTGGTCCGATCCGCCCATCTGCAAGACACAGCCGTAACGTCGATGCAGTTCCAGATAGTCATAGGCCTGCAAGAGCATGTAGTTGAATTCGATGAAACTCAGCGGCTGCTCGCGGTCCAGACGCGACTTCACGCTTTCAAAGGCCAGCAACCTGTTGATCGTGAAGTGCTTGCCGATGTCGCGCAAAAAGTCGATATATCCCAGCTTATCAAGCCACTCCGCATTGTTCACCAAGGGCGAATCCGTCGGGCCATCACCGTAGGAAATATAGCGCGCAAACACTTGCCGGATACCATCCGCATTTGCGTTGATCTGATCGACCGAGATGATTTTGCGCATCTCGTCCTTGCCGCTTGGGTCGCCCACCTTCGTCGTGCCGCCCCCCATCAAAGTGATTGGGCGATGTCCGGTTTTCTGCATCCAGCGCAACAGCATGATCTGGACAAGATTGCCGATATGAAGGCTCGTCGCTGTCAGATCGAACCCGATGTAGCCGGTTATGGATCCCTTATGCATCGCATCGTCCAGCTCTTGCATATTGGTGCAATCCGCCAGAAAGCCACGTTCAATGATTGTCGCGATAAAGTCGGATTTTGGGTGGTAGGTCATGGGCCATCGTCTATGCTTGTGTCCC
The DNA here is from genome assembly GCA_029287375.1 of Boseongicola sp. Taxonomy (GTDB): domain Bacteria; phylum Pseudomonadota; class Alphaproteobacteria; order Rhodobacterales; family Rhodobacteraceae; genus Boseongicola. The sequence continues at coordinate 5,396 of JARFRG010000271.1, forward strand.
GAAACACTCGGGCTTTCGCGCGGGTATAATGCGCCGGGCGGGCAAGGGGAAGGCCATGTCAGACACCACTCCAATCTGGTCGCTTGGCGCCATGTCCGGCACGTCTCTTGACGGGGTCGATGCCGCGATGATCCTGACGGATGGCCTGCGGGTGTTCGAATTCGGCGACACCGCCTATCGCGCTTATTCAGACGCCGAACGCGCGACCCTGCGCGCGGCCCTCGGTCGATGGGACGGACCAGAGGTCGCCGCCGCCGCCGAAGTCGTCGAAACAGCGCACGCGGAATTGCTCTCGGGTTTCAAAGACGCGGCTCTTGTTGGCTTCCACGGCCAGACCACGTCGCACCGCCCCGACGCAGGCCACACTTATCAGGCCGGAAACGGCGCGATTCTGGCCGAAGTTCTAAATCGCCCTGTGGTGTGGGATTTTCGCAGCAATGACATGGCCTTGGGCGGGCAGGGCGCCCCATTGGCGCCATTCTACCACTTTGCTCTGGCCCGCCTCATGGGGGCGAAAGACCCGTGTGCGTTTCTCAACATTGGCGGCGTGGCGAACCTCACATGGATTGACCCTGCAAAGCCCGGCCCGGAAACGCCGGGGGCGCTCTTGGCCTTTGACACCGGCCCCGGCAATGCCCGCATTGACGATCTTGTCGCCGACCGTCTGGGGCAACGCATGGATTTTGAAGGGGCGCTCACCACCGCCGGAGAGGTGGACGAAGCCATTCTCGAAAGCCTTTTGACCGCCTCCCCATATTTCCGGCGCACCCCCCCCAAATCGCTGGACCGCGATGATTTCCAGGACTGGGGCGACGCGGTTGGCAGACTTTCTGACTCAGACGCCGTGGCCACGCTTGCCGCCGCGACGGCGGGATCCATTGCCAGAGGTATCGCGCAGTGTCCGGCACCGCCTCGCGCGCTTTGGGTCACGGGCGGCGGGCGCAACAATCCTGCCCTGATGGAAATGATCGCGGCCCTTGTCGACTGCCCGGTCTCTCCGGTCGAGGATGCAGGCTTTGACGGCGATATGCTTGAGGCTCAGGCATTCGCCTATCTCGCCGTGCGTGTGCAGCGCGGATTACCGACCTCGGCCCCCGGAACAACGCGCGTCGCAGCCCCCGTCGGAGGCGGCCAGATCAGCCATCCGGGGGCGCTCGAACAACTTTCCACGTCCTAAAATGCGATTAAGCCCGCGAACGGGCGCACCGACGCAATACCGACGTAATACCGACGCGATACCGATTTGATATTTGGGCCATTTCGAGGGTCGGCGATCAGGTGATATCGAACCCGTCAGGCGCAAGTTCAAAGCCCTCAAACCGAAACCCCGGAGACACCGTACAGCCCACCAAAGTCCACGCGCCTGTTGTTTCCGCTGACTGCCAAGCGTTCTTGGGTACAATTCCTTGCGGGACTTCTCCCACCGTCAAATCTGATCCTAAAACCAGAGACTTAACCGGACCCGTCTCAGTTTCGGAGATCCGCAATTTCAACGGCGCACCTGAATAGAAATGCCAGATTTCAACCGCATCCACCTTGTGCCACTGGCTCCGCTGGCCCTCAGTCAACAAAAAGTAAATGCAGGTTCCAGACGCACGCGGGCTGTCGTCGCCTTCCCATGTCTGGCGATAAAACCCCCCTTCAGGATGCGGCTTCAACTCCAGCGCCTCGATCATCTCATTTGCCGTCATGTCACGTCCTCGCAAAGAAAAAGGGCAGGGATTTCCCCCGCCCCATTGTCCTGAAACTCACCAAAATTCGCCCTAGCGAAGAATGGATTTGCCCGCGTAAATCGCGGTTTCATCAAGCATTTCTTCGATACGGATCAATTGGTTGTACTTGGCCAACCGGTCAGATCGCGCCAGTGAGCCGGTCTTTATCTGCCCGCAGTTGGTCGCCACGGCAAGGTCGGCAATCGTCGCGTCTTCGGTCTCACCCGAACGATGCGACATGACTGCCGTCATGCGTGCGCGATGCGCCATATCAACGGCCATCAATGTCTCGGACAATGTGCCAATCTGGTTCACCTTCACCAAAAGGGAATTCGCCGCTTTGTCCGAAATTCCGCGCGAAATACGTTCGGGATTGGTCACAAACAAGTCGTCGCCGACAAGTTGTACCTTGTCGCCCAGTTCTGCTGTCAGAGCGATCCAACCGTCCCAGTCATCTTCATCCATGCCGTCTTCGATCGACAGGATCGGGTAGTCCTTCACAAGCGCCGCAAGGTACGCGACGTTCTCGTCCGAACTCAGAGATTTTCCTTCGCCTGCAAGCTCATAGCGACCGTTCTTGCAGTATTCTGTGGCCGCGCAATCCAGCGCCAGCATGATATCGTCGCCGGGCGTGTAGCCTGCTTTTTCAACCGCCCGAAGGATGAAATCCAACGCATCGCGGGTTGACGACAGGTTCGGTGCAAAGCCGCCTTCGTCGCCAATGCCGGTCGACAAACCGGCTGCCGAAAGCTCTTTTTTCAATGTGTGGAATATCTCGGACCCCATCCGAACAGCCTCGCGGATGTTCGTCGCGCTGACCGGCATGATCATGAATTCCTGAATATCGATCGGATTGTCGGCATGCTCACCACCATTGATGATATTCATCATCGGCACAGGCAAAACCCGCGCCGATGTGCCACCAACATAGCGATAGAGCGGCTGCACGGTAAAATCTGCAGCGGCCTTGGCACAGGCAAGCGATACGCCCAAAATCGCGTTCGCGCCCAATCGTGCTTTGTTTTCAGTGCCATCCATCTCGATCATCGCGGCGTCAATGGCCTGCTGTTCGGTGACATCAAAGCCAACAAGCGCATCTGCCAACTCGCCGTTTACGGCCGCGACCGCATCCAGAACGCCCTTACCCATATAGCGGGCCTTGTCGCCGTCGCGTTTTTCCACCGCCTCATAGGCCCCGGTCGACGCGCCCGAAGGGACCGCAGCGCGGCCCATGGTGCCATCCTCAAGATAGACGTCGACCTCCACGGTCGGATTTCCGCGGCTGTCGAGAATTTCGCGTGCGTGAATGTCGATGATCGTGCTCATGGTGTGCCTCGGGTCAAATGTGAGTTCGCCGCTCTATAGCAGGCCTTTGGGGCAGGGGGGAAGTGGGTTGTGTGATCGCTAACATCCCGTCAGCAAAAGATGGCGCGATCACGTCAGGCTTTGCGCGCCGCCAAGGTCTGAATCTGCCGCTCGCGAATAAATGCATAGATTCCCGAACCAACGATCAGCAAAATGCCAACCCACGTCCAAGTGTCCGGAAATTCTCCCAAAAAAACAATCGCTATGAAAAGGGCAAAGACCATTCTTGTGTACCTGAAGGGTGCAATCGCAGAAATCTCACCGATACGAAGCGCGCCAGTTATACAATAGAACGCAAGAACAACCATCAAAGATATTCCGATCAACCAGCCAAATACCGCAATATCAATGGGTTGCCAGGGGTCTTCGAAGGGGCTGATGACGAGGCCCAGAACGGTCAATAGCAGTAGCGCCCAGGCCGATACAAAAGGCGTCGTGATAGTCTTGGGCAACATCCGCGTTCCCAGGTCCCGCGCGGTCAATCCTGCGACCCCAAGAAGCGCCCAAAGCATGTTGGGATCAAAAGTCGTCGCACCTGGCCGGATGATCAGCAGCACGCCAAAAAATCCGATGCCGACCGCGGTCCAGCGCCGCACGCCGACGCGTTCGCCAAGGAAGAATGCCGCCGCCAAAGTGACGGCCAAAGGCTGCGCTTGCAACAGGGCGGAGGCCGTCGCCAGCGGTATCAGCGTCAGCGCCATTACATACCCGAGCGAGCCAAACACCTCGCCACCGGTGCGGATCATAACTGCGCGGTGAAAGACCTCCTTGGTGAAAAGAGAGTGTCCATTTCGCAGCAAGACGGCAAAGAAAACCGCAAAACTGATCGCAGACGAAATTGCCAATAGCTGACCGGTCGGGATACTTGCCGAGGCACGGTTTATAAAGGCATCGCTAATGGCAAACGATGCCATGGCTGCGGTCATCAAGAGGATTGCACGCGTGTTGGCCATAACCATACCTATCGTTGCGAACGCCCTGATTAGCAGCCATTCTGCGGGGTTGAAATGGTTCATTCGGCGTGGACGAGGTTGGCGGTTTCTGCTATCCCTAGTGCGATGCATGCCAGTGACCCCAACATAAGCCAGCCCCGCGCGCAAATTCGCCAGCTCGACGAAAGCGCGATCAACCGAATTGCCGCGGGCGAAGTTGTGGAGCGCCCGGCGTCGGCCGTGAAAGAACTGGTCGAAAACGCAATTGACGCAGGCGCAAAGCGCATCGATGTGACCGTCGCCGAAGGTGGCAAGCGCTTGATCCGCGTCGAAGATGACGGCTGCGGCATGAGCGCTGCTGATCTGCCGCTTGCCCTATCGCGACACGCGACATCCAAGATTGACGGCAGCGACCTTTTGAACATCCACACTTTTGGCTTTCGCGGCGAAGCCTTGCCGTCATTGGGGGCGGTTGGTCGCCTGAAAATCACGTCACGTGCCGAAGAGTCTGACGCGGCAGAAATCGGAGTCTCGGGCGGCACGATGTCCGCAGTTCGCCCGACTGCGCGCGGCACCGGCACCACCGTCGAGCTGCGCGATTTGTTTTATGCCACGCCCGCGCGGCTGAAATTCATGCGCAGCGACCGAGCAGAAATGCAGGCCGTCTCGGACGTGATCAAACGCCTCGCGATGGCCGAACCATATCTGCGCATCACGCTTACCGAGGCAACCGATGCACCGCGCATAGTCTTTGAGGCAGGCGCAGAGATGGGGACGCCGATTGATGCGTTGTCCAGACGTCTTCGCACTGTCTTGGGA
>JARFRG010000006.1 GCA_029287375.1 Boseongicola sp.
AGCTCATCTTCCAACGCTGCAAGCTCGGACGGGCTCAGCGATTTGATCGCCGCAACCAGATCGCACGGATCAAGGGGGCCACCATACAGCTTGTCACAGATATCGATTTCGAAATTATCTTGCATGTCCAACATGACATACTCCACTCATATTACATTACTCGCTACACATTAACCTTAACGTAATGGGTTGGATTTTTCCATGTTTTGATCAGGGCAAAGTTGGGTCTTTGCATAAACAGACTGTTTCCAAATCGTTTTCGCCTTTTTGAAGTCTTTACCGACAATGACACGATTTTCGCCCTAATTTGGCCCGGATCAAAGCGCAGGTTAAGCGAGTAACCAGTTGTAGTTTAAATGAGTATCAAGTTTATGAAAATTCGCGAAACCATCGCCTGCGCCTCGCGCATCGACATCACCAACTATCTCTATTTCGTTGTTTCCACTGGTCTTTTCCAGACCTATCGCGGCTGGGTCTCTGTTGGTTGCCCCAATCCGCATCTGAAGATCATCAAGCGAAAAGAACCAACCTGCCGGAGCGAAATCGCGGCTCTGTTTGATCTCAAGCCCTGCGGTTGATACCACTCTGCGACGCCACGAAAAAGGCCGCCCGAAACCAGGCGGCCTTTTCGCATTTTGACTTGCTGTGAAGCAATCAGATGTCGTCTTCCAAGGCTTCGACCGCTTTTTGAAGGTCCTCTTTCGAGATCACTTTCTCTTTGGTCTTCACCTGCTCAAACATGTGATCGACAACTTTGTCCTCGAAAATTGGCGCCTGAAGCTGCTGACGCATCTGGGGGTTCTGCTGAACAAATTCAAAGAACTGACGTTCCTGCCCCGGATACTGGCGGGCCTGGTTCATCACGGCTTGCGTCATTTCGGCGTCCGTCACTTCGACTTCGGCTTTTTGACCAACTTCGGCAAGCAAGAGACCAAGTCGCACGCGACGTTCGGCCAGTTTGGTGTGCTCTTCGGTCGGCTCGACGTTTTCGTGATCATGACCCTGAACGTCCGGGTTATCTTCGTGCCACAGCGTATGCGCGATTTGACCCGCTTCGGCTTCGACCAATGACGGCGGAAGCTCAAAGGCCACGGCCTTGTCAAGCGCGTCCAAAAGACCACGCTTCATGACAGCGCGGGATGCGCCCGTATATTCAGCTTCGAGACGCTCGGTGACCTGAGTTTTCAGGGCTTCCAGATCATCGGCACCGAATTTCTTTGCCAGTTCGTCGTCGATGGTCGCGGGCTTTGGTTCTTTCACGCCTTTGACCGTCACGTCGAAGACTGCCGGTTTGCCTGCAAGATCGGCATTGCCGTATTCATCGGGGAACGTGACTTCGACGGCTTTTTCGTCGCCGACTTTGACGCCGACAAGCTGCTCTTCAAAGCCTGGGATGAACTGGCCCGAGCCAAGCACCAGCGGGAAATCTTCTGCTGCGCCGCCCTCAAAGGCCTCGCCATCCACTTTGCCGAGAAAATCGATCACGACCTGATCGCCATCTTTGGCTTTGGACGACTTCTTGCGGTCCTCAAAATTCTGAGCGTTCTCTGCAAGCGAATTCAGCGCTTCTTCGATCGACGCTTCATCTGCTTTGACGACAAGCTTTTCGAGCTTGATCTTCGCATAATCAACTTCGGGAATTTCAGGAAGTGCCTCGTAGCTCATCGAGACTTCGACGTCGTCGCCTTCTTTCCACTCGTCGTTGGTCATTTTGACCTCGGGCTGCATCGCGGGGCGATCGCCTGACTCCTCAAAATGTTTCGACATCGCGCCGTCGACGCTTTCCTGCATGGCTTCGCCCAAGACCTTGGGGCCGTATTGCTTTTTCAAAAGCGCCATTGGGACTTTGCCTTTACGGAAGCCCTTCATTTCGATGTCGGGGGCGGCTTCAGCCAACTTTTCGTTGACCTTAGCGTCCAGTTCGGCGGCGGTGACTGTAATGTTAAAGCCGCGCTTGAGCCCTTCATTCAGGGTTTCGGTGACCTGCATGTATTACCTCTTCGATGGCCCAAAACGGACGGATTCCGGGGCGTAAAATCAGCGGCCCTTCTAGGCAAGAGGGCGTGGGGTTGCAAGCCGAAAGGACCACCGATGGCGGGAGTTCGGCGCCTTGGCACACAGACAGGTTTCAATCGGTCGCCCGGAATGTGGATTGCAAACGCACAAAGCCTGCCCGGAAACCGGACAGGCCTTGCAAAGACAGACCGCGGGCTGATGGGGATCAGAAGGTCCGCGCGATCTGGTTTTCAACGTATTGGGGAACTCTAGACCAAACGCGCAGGTGTTGCGCGTTTTGCACTTTGACCGTTCGATGGTGCCGCATTCTTGCGGTCTAAGGCGCAACGCGGTTGAGAGACCGGCATTCCTGAAACGCTACCGAAGAGAGATTAAGAAATCGTTCAGCGCGTGCCACTCTGGCGAATGCCGTTTTCTAGTCACGCTGATCTAAGAGGCAAGTTCAGGATGCAGATAGGCTTCTGGATAAGGCATGGGATGAAACGGCCCCAGCGGCACGACATTGTTCCAAGATCGACCAAAGTAGCCCTGCCGACAATGCACCAATGAGTTGCTTTCTGCCACGCCCGCCAGCGCATAAACGCGACACAGCCATCGCCAAAGATTGGGATAATCCAGAATCCGCGCGCCGTTCAGTTTCATTCGCACGTAGTAAACCGGGTCATGGCGATACAGCGTTGGGAACAGGCGCAGGTCTGCTTCGGTAAAGTTCTGCCCCGTCAAAAAGGGCCGACCGTCTTCCGCAAGCCGCATTTCCAGTGCCTTGAGGGCATCGAAGTACCCCGCATACGCGGCGGCATAGACCGTCTGATCAGACGAAAAGCCTGCCTTGTAGGCCCCGTTATTGATGGCGACGTAGATTTGCTCGTTGAGGGTGTCTATGTCGCGACGGAGCGCCGCGTGTTCGTCCCCAAGCGGATACAAATCCGGTCTGTCGACGTCCGCAATTGTGCTGCCAAGGGCGCCGGCCTGTGTGGTCAGCATCCGGATGATCTCGGCGCTCTCGTTGGCGACGATCCGTTTGGTTTTCTTGTCATAGAGGATTGGAACAGAGGATTCGTCAGACCCCTCTGCCTCGTAGATCTGCGCGGCCTGGCGAAAGGACTGCCCCGTTGCCGTCTCGGGCGTGCATTCCAGGAGAGTTGTGCCTGTTAGCGTGGCCACCCGCTCTGGATTGAATTCCCAGCGATTAGGCGCGACGGGATCGTCTTCGGTTGTGCGGTTGGGAAAGGCTACGTCCATCGTGATGCTGTCTTGCAAGCCCAGAACATTGCGCGCAAGCGTCACCCGATGGCACCAGGGGCAGTTGAAAGCGACAAACAGGTGATACCGCGCAGGCTCGGCCGGAAAGTCAGGGTCTTCCCCCAACACGGACCGAAATCCGCTGATGCCACGCACGAATTCACCTTTGCTGCGGCGTTGCACGGCGTTTTTCTGGGATTCCTCCGTTGCGTTATCCGGCACCTGTCTCTCCTGCTGATTGGCGCAGACGATGGTACAAAATGCGCGCCACCGCCAGTTTTTCTTCGTCGCTCAAGTGCCGGTGTCGGAACCTGGTGATTGTTACGGCGGCACCGTGCAAATTTCGGTCACCACACCTTGGCCTTGCCCACGAAAAGCCAGCAAGACAGCTCGAAACAAATGGAGAGAAGAAAAGAGTGGTGCGGGTGAAGGGACTCGAACCCCCACGCCTCGCGGCGCCAGAACCTAAATCTGGTGCGTCTACCAATTCCGCCACACCCGCATACCGCGCGCTCTCTAGCAAAGCTGTGCGCTGGTGGCGAGAGGGAAAATCGCACCGACCCCCCTCGCCCTTCCCCGCCATAGTTCCTATAAGGCGGCGATCTGTTTGCGGAGCCTGAACATGACTGCCAATCTGTCCCCCATCGACATCGCCAAATTCGCCGCCGCCAAACGTGCGAGCGCCTTCGTGACTTCCGGCATGCGGGTCGGTCTCGGAACCGGCTCGACGGCCGCATGGCTGGTGAAATGCCTTGGAGAGCGCGTACGCGACGAAGGCCTTGATATCACAGCCGTGGCGACATCGTCCCAAACCGCAAAACAAGCGGCCGAGGTCGGGATCAAAGTATCCTCACTGAACGATGTAAAATGGCTGGATCTGACAATTGACGGGGCCGACGAATATGACGGTGAACTAAACCTGATTAAGGGCGGGGGTGGTGCGCTATTGCAGGAAAAGATCGTGGCAACCGCGTCGGACCGGATGATCGTCATTGCCGATTCGACCAAGAAAGTCAGCACCCTCGGGGCCTTTCCCCTACCCGTCGAGGTTATTGGGTTCGGCATGCCGACCACCCGGCTCTTGCTGGAAGAAATGCTCAACGGTCTTGACGTGATGGGCAATGAAACCTCGCTTCGCATGGCGGGTGATGCGTTGTTTGTCACCGATGAGGGCAACCACATTCTTGATCTGCATCTGGGGCGCATCGGCAATGCACGCCAGTTGGCGCTGATCCTCAATCAGGTGCCGGGCGTTGTCGAGAACGGGTTGTTTATCGATATCTGTGACGTGATCGTGACCGGCCACGGTGATGGCACGGTGGAAACTCATGATATCAACTCGGGCGAAAAAGATACCGGGCAGTTCCTGCCTGATTCTGTTGAAAACGTCTTTCGCGACGCAGGAGTATGATCATTGGCCTATGACGTTGATCTGTTTGTAATCGGGGGTGGCTCGGGCGGCGTGCGCGCAGCGCGCACGGCGGCGGCGACGGGTGCCAGAGTCGCGCTGGCAGAAGACAGCCGGATGGGCGGCACTTGTGTGATCCGGGGCTGTGTGCCGAAAAAGCTGATGGTCTTTGCCAGTGAGTTTCGCGAAGGCGCGGCCCTTGCGCGGGAATACGGCTGGAGCGCGAGTTCCGGAGAATTTGACTGGTCGCGTTTCAGCGCACGAATGAACGGCGAACTGGACCGGCTTGAACAGGTCTACCACAACTTGCTCAACGGCTCGGGCGTGACGATCCACAATGCGCGCGCAACGCTTCAGGACGCCCACACAGTGGCCCTGTCGAGCGGCGAGACCGTGACGGCGGAAACGATCCTTGTCGCCACAGGTGGCCGCCCTGTGCGACCCGACCAGACAAATGCCCACCTTGGGATGGTGTCCGATGACATTTTCCAGATGGAAAGGTTGCCAAAGTCGATCCTGATCATCGGCGGCGGATATATCGCCAGCGAATTCGCCTGCATTCTGAATGGTCTTGGTGTCGAGGTGACGCAGTATTATCGCGGCGCGCAGATCTTGCGCGGCTTTGACGACGAAGCGCGCGGGCTGGTGGCCGAGATGATGCAGGAGAAGGGCATCAATCTGCATCTGGGTACAAACATTGTCGAAATGCGCAGCGCTGCTGACGCAGAGGGCGACATGCGCATGCCGGCGCATATTCCGGTGCCGCAAGCGAGTGCCGATGCCGTGGGCAAGCCGGTTTGGATCAAAGCCACGAACGGCGATGCCCGCGTCTTTGATGCGGTGATGTTCGCCACGGGGCGTGCGCCCAATTCACACGGGCTTGGGCTTGAGGATATCGGCGTCAAGATAAACCGTCGCGGCGCGATAGAGGTGGACGCGTACAGCAAGACGGCGGTGGACAACATTTATGCCATTGGCGACGTGACCGACCGCATCCAGCTTACCCCTGTAGCGATCCGCGAGGGTGTTGCGTTCACCGAGACGGTTTACAAAAACAACCCGACAAAGCCGGACCACGAACTGGTCGCTTCGGCAGTTTTCACGCAGCCTGAACTGGGCACTGTGGGACTGACGGAAGAACAGGCGCGCGAGATCGAGACAATTGATGTATACTGCACATCGTTCCGCCCGATGCGCACGGCCTTTGCTGATCGGCCCGACCGGGTGTTGATGAAACTGATTGTGTCAAAGGAGAATCGCACGGTTCTGGGTTGTCAGATCGTCGCAGAGGGGGCTGGCGAATTGATCCAGATGGTGGGCATTGCAATCAAGGCAGGTCTGACCAAAGAAGACTTTGACCGCACGGTAGCGGTGCATCCGACGATGTCAGAAGAACTGGTAACAATGCAAAACCCCGTCAGAAGCGCTTGAAATACACCTCTTTAAGCTACAATTAGCTTAGCAAGCGGTATCAACGGAAAAAAATAGGGAAATGACCTTACATGGCCAATAACAATGGCGGACCTTGGGGCGGCGGCTCCGGTGGAGGCGGATCGAACGGCGGCGATGATGACGACGACGATCGTCGTCCGGGCCGACGTCCGGGACAAGACGGACCGCAAATCCCGGAAATCGATGAGATAATGAAAAAGGGCCAGGAGCAACTGCGCGTCCTGATGGGCGGTCGCGGTGGCGGAAATCGTGGCAGCGGCGGCGGCGAAGGTGGCGGCGAAGGCCCCAAGCTGACGCGTGGCACAATTGGCCTTGGCGTGCTGGCGATTGCGGCGCTTTGGGCGTTTCAGTCGTTTTACACGGTGCGCCCGGAAGAACAGTCAGTAGAGCTGTTCCTTGGCGAATTCAGTGCGATCGGCAATCCCGGCCTGAACTTTGCGCCATGGCCTTTGGTCACGGCAGAAGTCATCCCGGTTACCCGAGAGCAATCGGAAGACATCGGCATGGGCCGCTCTGGGTCTTCAGGCGGCGATGGCCTGATGCTCACAACGGACGAAAACATCATCGACATCGATTTCCAGGTGGTCTGGAACATCAATGACCCGGCGAAGTTTTTGTTCAACCTGCGGGATCCACAACAGACGGTGCGTTCGGTATCTGAATCCGCGATGCGCGAAATCGTTGCAGGAAGCGAACTTGCTCCGATCCTCAACCGGGATCGTGGTCAGGTCGAACAGGACGCGTTTACGTTGATCCAGACGACGCTCGATAACTACGACGCAGGGATCAACATCATCCGCGTCAACCTCGACAAGGCCGATCCTCCGCGCGAAGTCATCGACAGCTTCCGGGAAGTTCAGGCTGCTGAACAGGAACGTGACCGGCTTCAGCGTCAGGCAGACGCCTATGCCAACACAGTTGTTGCTGGCGCCCGTGGTGAAGCGGCACAAGTCTTGGAGGAATCCGAAGGCTACCGTGCGCGCGTTGTGAACGAAGCACAGGGTGAGGCAAGTCGCTTTACGGCCGTTTTGCTGGAATACCAGCTTGCGCCGGAAGTGACGCGTCGTCGTCTATATATCGAGACACTTGAGAAGGTTCTTGGCGATGTCGACAAGATCATTCTCGACGAAAACGTCGGCGGCGAAGGCGGACAGGGTGTGGTTCCTTACCTGCCCCTGAACGAACTGCGCAATAGCCAGACGGGAGGCAATTGATATGCGTGCCGGAACAATAGTCCTTATCGTCGGCGTCGCCGGTCTGATCGCACTTATCTCGTCTGTGTTCATCGTGGACGAGCGCGAGCAAGCTCTTGTCCTTCAGTTCGGACAAATTCGTGACGTCAAGGAAGACCCGGGATTGGCGTTTAAGATCCCGTTCATTCAGGAAGTCGTCCGCTACGACGACCGTATCCTGTCGCTTGACACACCCCCGATCGAGATCACCCCGTCGGATGATCGCCGTCTGGTGGTTGACGCCTTTGCACGTTACCGGATCGCAGATGTGATCCAGTTCCGTCAGGCTGTTGGTGTCGGTGGGCTGCGCGCTGCAGAAGACCGGTTGGCGTCGATCCTGCAAACGCAGATCCGGGCCGTACTGGGTTCGGCTGGTGTGACCTCAAACACGATCTTGTCGTCAGACCGGGCCAGTTTGATGGTGCGTATCCGTGACCTTGCACAGCTTCGTGCCTCGGCTCTTGGGCTTGATGTTGTTGACGTGCGCCTGAAGCAAACCAATTTGCCCGAGCAAAACCTCGAGGCAACCTTTGCCCGGATGCGCGCAGAACGCGAACGGGAAGCCGCGGACGAGATCGCACGTGGTGGCGAAGCCGCCCAGCGTGTGCGTGCTCAAGCGGATCGTACCGTGGTCGAATTGGTTTCAGAAGCAAATCGTGAAAGCGAGATTGTCCGTGGTGAAGCCGATGCTGAGCGCAACAATATCTTCGCACAAGCCTACGGCGCCGACCGGGAATTCTTCCGGTTTTACAGATCGCTGGCAGCTTACGAGAACGCACTGAAGGGGTCGAATTCGACGATGGTGATCTCACCGGACAGCGAATTCTTCGAGTTCCTGAAGTCTGACGGCGGATCCGGAAACTAATGACAACGATTCTACTGGGTCTTGGCCTGGTTCTTGTCTTTGAGGGGCTGGTGTTCGCACTGGCCCCTTCGCGTTTGGAAGACCTGATCAAGATTATCGCTGACACGCCGATCGAAACCCGTCGCGCCTATGGCCTGGCGGCGATTGCAATTGGCGTCCTGCTGGTGTGGTTGGCGCGGTCGTTGACGAGCGGTTAGTCCTGCGGCTGCGAAGAAATCGCGGCCTTTGGAATTTCTTCACCAGCGTCATATTTGTCGAGCAAACGCAGCGCGCGCAGCTCGGCTTTGCGAATGCGAATCGCCGTGGCATAGGCTTCTTGCAGCGTCGGCGACAGCGCTCCGATCTCATCGGCAACGCGCCGTTCAATGCTCTCATCACTGTTCAATTCGACCAAATCCAGCGCCCGTTTGGCAAGCCCGTCTGCGATGTCTTCCAACCTGGCCATACCATTTGCTCCCGGCATTCATGTGGTGTTCGCCCTTCTATAGAGCGCGCTCGGGCAACTGGCGAGAGGCCTTGCGCCGAATTTGAGCGCCCCTGTGCCGCTCCGGTGCTTTCGCTGTCTCGTGAAACCGGGCATGACGAACCAAAGGAGACACCGCATGTTTTTGTCAGTCTTTGATATGTTCAAGGTAGGGATCGGCCCATCGTCGTCGCACACGATGGGACCGATGGTCGCCGCTGCGCGGTTTCTGGATCGGTTGCGGGGGTCTCGGTTCACGGCAAAGGGCTTGCGCGCCTCATTGCACGGTTCGCTGGCGTTTACTGGCGTGGGGCATGCAACGGATCGCGCGGTCATCCTTGGCCTCGCTGGATTTCGCCCCGAAGACTATGACGCCGAAAAAGCCGAGGCCGCCTTGCTAGCCATTGGCAAAGACAAAATCGTTTCGCCTGAGGGGCTTGGAACACTTGCCTTTGATCCCAAGGGGGATCTTGCGTTTGACTACGGCCCTCCCCTTGCCGGACATGCCAACGGTTTGATCCTGATGGCGGTGGACGCGCAGGGCGATGTGATTTTGCAAGAGACGTATTATTCCGTGGGCGGCGGGTTTGTTCTGACAGAAGCGGAACTTGCCGCGGGCAAGGACGCCGACGACGGACCAGTTGTGCCTCATCCGTTCAAGTCGGCCGCAGAAATGCTGGTGATGTGTGGCAAGACGGGCCGCAGTATTGCCGATTTAAAGCGCGCCAATGAGTTGTCACGGATGGACGCCAGTACGCTTGACGCTGGGATGGTACGGCTTTGGGAGGTGATGAAAGGCTGCATGGATCTCGGGATGGAACGCGACGGCATCTTACCTGGCGGACTGCACGTAAAGAGGCGCGCACCAGCGATACGGCGTGCATTGGAAAACGAGCGCGGTCGCAATCTGGTGGCACCGCATGTGATCAACGACTGGATCAGTGTCTATGCAATGGCGGTGAACGAGGAAAACGCCGCCGGGGGACAGGTCGTAACCGCGCCGACAAATGGGGCCGCCGGCGTCATTCCCGCAACGATCCGCTATTGGCTGGATCATGTGCCGGAGGCCAACGAACGCCAGATCGGCGACTTTCTTTTGACCGCAGCGGCGATTGGCGGATTGGTAAAATTCAACGCTTCGATTTCCGGGGCAGAGTGCGGGTGTCAGGCCGAAGTTGGATCGGCTTCCGCAATGGCGGCGGCGGGATTGGCGGCTGTACTGGGCGGCACGCCCGAACAGATCGAAAACGCCGCAGAGATTGCTTTGGAGCATCATTTGGGCATGACGTGCGATCCCGTAAAGGGACTTGTTCAGGTGCCGTGTATCGAGCGCAACGGGCTTGGCGCGATCAAGGCGGTGTCGGCTGCGTCGTTGGCGCTGCGCGGAGACGGCACGCATTTCGTGCCACTGGACGCCGCGATTGAGACGATGCGTCAGACCGGGCAGGACATGAGCGAAAAGTACAAGGAAACCGCATTGGGCGGATTGGCGGTGAATGTGCCGAATTGCTGAACCGGGTCGCAAAAGACAGAATTATCTATATGTTTTTAAACGATATCTTATGGCTTTTGCAGCATCGGTATCGCGTCGGTAATACGCCGGTATTGCGTCGGTGCAGGCGTTCGACCCTGTCACAAACTGTTAACGATTGACGCGCTCAATCTTATCCAAAACGCTTAAGACTGTGTGATGTATCCGCGCGCCTAAAACGCTTCAGGCTTGGCTTCGCGGGCCATGTAATCCAACACCGCATTCACGAATTTTGGCTCGCGCCCATCCGGGAAGAACGCCTTGGCCACATCGACATATTCGTTGATCACAACTTTTGGCGGCGCGACCCCTTCGAGAAGTTCGGCGCCAGCCGCCCGGAACAGCGCGCGTATCGTCGGATCGATCCGATTGATCGGCCAGTTCTCAACCAACGCCCGATCCGTCATCTGGTCGATTTTGGCCTGAAAATTGACAGCGTCTTCGATCAGGCTTTCGAACAGTTTCACATCGCCCTCAGCCAGTTCAACGCCGTCATATTCGGCACCAAACCGGTGAGTTTCAAATTCTTCGCGGATGGCTTCGACGGTCTGACCGGACGCCTCCATCTGGAACAAGGCCTGCACAGAATAGAGCCGCGCGGCCGATTTCATTTGCCGTTTTGAAGTGGTCATGCGGTGGTTGGCCCGTCGTTTTCGCCCGCCATCAGAATATCCTGAGTAAAGCCGATTTTCGCCTTTGGCTGACCAAAACGGCGCGCCAGTGCAATGAGATGGAGAGCCGCAACAGCCGCGCCGCCCGCCGTATCCAGTCGGTCGGTATCGGCGCGTTCTTCCGCCTGTTCCATGTTTTCAACTGTGATGATGCCATTGCCGACGCAGACACCCTGAAGCCCAAGCAACATCAGCCCGTGCGCGCTTTCGTTAACCACAACGTCGTAATGGCTTGTGCGGCCCCGGATCACGCAGCCAAGGGCGACGAAGCCGTCGAAATTTGACATGCGATGCGCCAGCGCAACGGCGGTCGGAATTTCGAGCGATCCCGGCACTTCGATGGTGTCGTGGGCAACGCCTGCGCGGTCCAGAACGCCGCGCGCCGAGGCCAGTTGGGCATTCGAAATTTTCGTGTAGTAGGGCGCAATCACAAGGGCGACTTTTACCGGGGTCTTGAAGGTCGGCAGGCCCATGTCATTGTCGGAATGTCCGGCCATCAGCCAATCTCCGAGATTTTGCGTGTGCCAATGATTTCAAGGCCATAGGCTTCGAGGCCGACGATCTTTGGCTTTGGCGAATTGGTTAGCAGGATGAGCTGTCCAAGGTCGAGCGAGGACAGAATTTGCGCGCCAAGGCCGTATTGGCGCAAGGTTTGCGGCGACACGCTGTCTTCTGTCACGAGCTTCATTGTGGTGTCGCGTAGCAGGACCAGAACGCCCCGTCCCTCTTTCGCGATCAGCTTCATTGCATCGCCAAATTCGCCCGCACGCCCGTTGGGGCCAAGACCGACGATATCCATCATTGGATCCAGCGCATGCATACGAACAAGGCAGGGGTCGTCGCCGGAAATATCGCCTTTGATCAGGACGATATGCTCGTCGCCATGGGCGGTGTCCGAGTAGACGCGCATTTTCCAATCGCCGCCGAATTCCGACGTGACGGTCTCTTCGCGGGTGACGGCGACAAGGTTATCGTGGCGGCGGCGATAGGCGATCAGGTCGCTGATCGTGCCGATCTTGATGTTGTGTTTCTGGGCAAAGGCGACGAGGTCCGGCAGGCGGCTCATCGAGCCATCTTCGTTCATGATCTCGCAAATCACCCCCGAGGGGTTAAGGCCCGCAAGACGCGACACATCCACGGCGGCTTCTGTATGCCCGGCGCGCACCAAGACGCCACCATCACGGGCGCGCAAGGGGAACACATGACCGGGAGACGCGATGTCGGTCGCGGTTTTGCCGCTGTCGATCGCAACGGCAACGGTGCGGGCGCGGTCATGAGCAGAGATGCCAGTCGTGACACCTTCGCGGGCTTCGATGGAAACGGTAAAGGCCGTCTCATGGCGCGATGAATTGTGGGAGGCCATCAAAGGCAATCCAAGCGCATCGCAGCGCTCGCCAGTGAGGGTGAGACAGATCAGGCCCCGCCCATAGGTCGCCATAAAGTTAATGGCTTCGGGTGTGGCCATTTGCGCCGGGATCACCAGATCGCCTTCGTTCTCGCGGTCTTCGTGGTCGACCAGAATGAAAATGCGGCCATTGCGGGCATCGTCGAGGATTTCCTCGACAGACGACACGGCATCGCGCCAGTTTTCTTCGATCGGTCCTGCGGTTTCAAAAGTCATGGATCACGTCCCGTTTGGCTTGTGCGTGCGCATACCGGAAGGCTGGCGCGAAGACCAGAGGCAAGCGGTGCGCATTGCGCCTTGTTCCGGGGGTCAGAGTGACGCGGAAAAGTAGCGATCTGCGGACAGAAAGCCCGCGAGGCGGCCCGCATCGCACCATTCGCGTTCAAGGGCAGTTTCGCCGATGACGACGACGGCATCCGCGGGAATAGAGCCTTTGAGGTCAAGCACGCGCGCGCGGGTTTGCCCCCACGTTTGGGCAAGGCCGGGCGCGCGCGCAGCAAGAGTCAGGATCGGGTTTGCCTTTGTGACTGTGGCCGGATCGAACGGCGGGTGTACGAAGGCAAGCGACGTTATATCTCTGATATCACGCAATTTTTCCGAACGCACCACGTCGATCTCCGATGTTTCACGGAGCAATCGCAGCGCATTGGACGAGAATATCAACGCGACGATATCGCGCCCCGTGGCGGCACGGATACCGGCGTAAGATTTGTAGTCGATGCCAAGCTCACGGGCGCGGCGCACTCGGCGGCGGGCGACTTCAAGCGGCAAAGTTGGCATCAGATCAGCACGGGCGCGTTTCCACGCATACCGTCGCCATGCGCCGCCCGGTTCCATCGTGGGACCGCCGTTGTGGCCGGGGATGCTCATAGAGTTTCAGCCAGACGCGCGACGTAGCGTGCGAGCGTATCGATCTCGAGGTTCACATCATCGCCGACCGCGACCCGCCCCCAAGTCGTGACGGCTTTGGTGTGGGGGATGAAATTGATCCCAAATGAGGTGCCATCGACTTCGTTGACGGTCAGCGACGTGCCATTCAACGTGACCGAGCCCTTGGACGCGATGAACCGCGCAAGATCAGCGGGGGCGGTCAGGGTGACGCGGGTGCTGTCGCCTTCGTCTGTAACCCTGGTTACTTTCGCCAGCCCGTCGACGTGACCAGACACGATGTGACCGCCAAGCTCGTCGCCGACTTTGAGCGCGCGTTCGAGGTTCACACGACGTCCTGGCGCCCAGGTGCCAAGGTTGGTCTTTGAGACAGTTTCTGCCGAGATTTGCACGTCGAACCAGTTCTTTGGATCAGACCCAAGCGCAATAACAGTGAGACATACGCCGTCGCAGGCAATGGACGCACCTATGTCGATTGTGTCGATGTCAAAGGCCGTCGCGATGCGGGCGTTCAGGTCGCCTTCCTGGCGCAGGGACAGGATCTCTCCCATATCGGTGACGATGCCTGTGAACATGATCGGGCTCCTCGCGGTTTGCTCATACGGGGTAAACCGCCCGTCACTTTGCCGCAAGAGCGCGGATGGGTGACAGCGCGCCTTTGGGCGGATATTCAACGGGATATGAACGCGAACACCCCACGCCATTTCTTGTTCCTGCAAGGCCCGCACGGCCCGTTTTTTCGGAGCCTTGCGCGACAGCTCATCGCGGCCGGGGCCAAAGCTTCGCGGGTCGGATTCAACGCAGGCGATGCGTTTTTCTGGCGAGGCCTACCGGGATACCAGGCCGTCCACGGCGGGTCGGACGCCTTGGAAGATGTGTTGAAAAAGGCGTTTGAGGGCGGTGTCACGGACATTGTCTGTTACGGGGCCAGACGTCCGGTGCATGTCCTGGCCCGCCGCATGGCGAAAGCGCAGGGCGTGACGGTCCATGCCTTTGAAGAGGGATATTTGCGCCCGTATTGGGTGACTTACGAACGGGATGGAACGAACGCCGCGTCACGTCTGAACGCGTTCACATTGATGACGATGCGCGCGGCTTTGGATACGCCACAAGCGCACTCGCAAGGTGCGCCCGATACGTGGGGAGACATGCGTCAGCACGTGTTTTGGGGGGCCGTTTACCATGCTGCCTTGATCGCCGGGCGGCGGCGCTATCCCAACTATCGCTCGCACAGATCGCCGGAACCATCGGGCGAATTTCTGATATACCTCAAGCACTTGCTCACGATGCCTCTGCGCCGTCTGCGGCGTCGGATTGCCACACGACGTATACGGAATGCGACGTTTCCGTATCATGTGGTCTTGTGCCAGTTGGCCCACGACGCCAATTTTCGCGACAACTCGGATTTTGAAAGCCAGGCAGATTTCCTAGGCATGACCCTTGGGGCCTTTTCACAGGGTGCGCCGCCGCATCACCATCTGGTCGTCAAAGCACATCCTTTGGAAGACGGGCGCGAAAGCCTTCCGCATCTGGTCAAGGCATTGGCAAAAACCAACGGTCTGACAGGGCGGGTCCATTTGGTCACGGGCGGCAAGCTTGCGCAGCTTTTGGATCGCGCTCAAAGCGCCGTCACCGTCAATTCAACCGCCGCCGAGCAGGTTTTGTGGCGCGGATTGCCCCTAAAGGCGTTTGGCCGCGCGACCTATAATCGCCCGGAATTTGTTTCCGATCAACCGCTTGCTGAATTCTTCGCGGCCCCGCGCCGCCCCGATTCAGGCGCCTATTCCGTCTACCGCGAGTTCCTGCTTGCAAGCTCGCAAATCCCCGGCGGATTTTACGCCCAAAGCCCGCGAAACCAACTGCTAAGACGCCTTCCCGACCTCATGCATGCCCCCGTTGGCCCGTATGAAACGCTGGTCGAGCGGCCTGCGTCCGCCCAGCAACACATTCGTCTCGTCACGTAAGCGCAAGCAATTGTGCTGGAAATCACGACGGAGCGTGGCTAGGCTTTTTTACAAAATAGCCGAGGCAGGCAAAAAAATAAGGTCGAGGAGACCGAGCAGTGAGACGAAATAGCAAACGCCGGGCGCGTTTTGTCGCCCTATGTGTCGCCACCACACTATTGGCTGGATGCGCACTTCCACGATCAGGACCAACCAAGAACGAGATTTTCTCGGGCTCTGTCCAAAGGCAAGGCGATTCATTTGTCGTAACGGTCGACGATCAGGTCACCGCATTGACGTCGATCATCCCCGCCCTTGGATTTGCCGAGGGGTTGACGAAAGCCGCAGTGATCGGATCGGACATGATCCGCCCGGGCGACACGTTGGGACTGACGATCTGGGAAAATGTAGAAGATGGTTTGCTGGCCTCTGCGTCTGCGGGCGGCTCGGCACTGGAAGAAATTCAGGTCGACGGGTCGGGCTTTATCTTTGTGCCTTATGCCGGGCGCATCCGCGCGGCAGGCAACACAACCGAGGCCGTGCGCCGCATCATCACCGAGAAACTCGAAGCGCAAACCCCTGATCCACAAGTGGTTATTCGCCGCCTGCCCGGCGACGGTGCAACCGTTTCGCTGATCGGTGGCGTCGGCGCACAAGGCGTTTATCCGATTGAACGCCCGAACCGCACATTGACGGCAATGCTGGCCACTGCGGGTGGCATTACGCTGCCGCCCGAGATCACGCAGATCACTTTGATCCGTGGCGCGCACAAAGGCACGATCTGGCTTCAGGATCTCTATACCGCGCCAGAGCTTGACGTGGCATTGCGCGGTGGCGACCGGATTTTGGTGGAAGAAGACAAACGCTTCTTTACCGCGCTGGGGGCCACCGGCGCGCAGCAAAAGGTGCCATTCGATACCCAAAGCATCTCGGCCATCGAAGCGCTGGCCCGCGTCGGCGGATTGTCGACGGGCATTGCAGATCCAACGGGTATCTTCATTTTCCGCAACGAACCAGCAGATGTCGCAGGCGCGGTCTTGGGACGAGACGATCTGATCGGGCCACAGCGGATGATTTATGTGCTGGATATGACAAGCCCGAACGGTGTCTTTATGGCGCGTGATTTCGCGATCCGTGATGCCGATACGGTCTATGTGACAGAAGCGCCTTACACACAATTCAGCAAGGTTCTGTCGGCGGTTCTGGGTCCGTTGCAAACGGCCTCGTCGATCGACCAACTGATCGAGTGACCAACAGCAAGGGACGCCTTTGCGTCTACAATGGCGGTCTTTTGATGGCGCGCCCTGCGCGTCGCATCCTTGAGCTGGCCGGTTGGGACGTCACCACCGGCGTCCCCGGTGATGGCGATCACGTGGGCATTTGGGGGCGTTCCCCTACCGCGTGGCGCGGCGAGGCGATAGCGGACTGGAGCGATGCCTCTGTGGTCAGCGTTGAGGACGCTTTTTTGCGCTCTGTGCTGCCCGGGCGTGTGCGCAACGAGGTGCCGCTTGGCCTGTCGATTGATTGCACGGGCGTCCATTTCGACGGATCAGAGCCGTCGGATCTAGAGACGCTTTTGCGCACCAATCCTTTGGACGACACACAGCTTTTGAACCGCGCGCGTGCCGCGATTGAACAGCTAAAGCACTGGCATCTCGGGAAATATTCTGGCTTTGATCTAAGCCTTCCCGTGCCAGATCCGGGCTATGTTGTGGTCATTGATCAAACGGCGGACGATGCGGCTTTGCAAGGGGCTGGTCGTGATGGTTTTGCCGAAATGCTCATGGCGGCGGCGGACGAACATCCGGCGTCGGAGATTTTGATCAAGGCCCATCCCGAAAGCATTGCGGGCAAGCGGCCGGGGCATTTTGAGAGCAACAATGGCATTGAGCGCGCCCGCCTTTTGACCGATCCCGTCAGTCCCTGGACGCTGTTTGAGGGGGCGGTTGCCGTGTATACGTATTCGTCGAACCTTGGGTTTGAGGCGATTTTCGCAGGACACAAGCCGCGTGTATTCGGTCAGCCGTTTTATGCCGGATGGGGGCGCACACAGGACCAGGCGACATTCGCACGTCGCGGGCGCGCGTTGACGCGCGCTCAGTTGTTCGCGGCTGCGATGATCCTCTACCCGACATGGTACGATCCGGCCTCGGATCGTTTGTGCGAGATCGAAAATGTGATTGCGGCTCTGGCGGCGCGCACACGAGCATGGCGCGAAGATCGCGCGGGCTATGTGGGCATTGGTATGCGCCGATGGAAACGGCCCTTCTTCAAACGCGCCTTTGGATCGGTCACACCAATGGTCTTTGCAAATTCGCCTGCCGCCGCCGCGCGCAAAGCCGCCAAATCCGGGCGACGTGTGGTGGCCTGGGGCACGTCCGAGGCCACGGACGGGGCGTTTCGGGTAGAAGACGGGTTCTTGCGATCGCGGGGGTTGGGCGCGGATCTGGTGGTCCCCTTGTCGCTCTCGATTGATCGTCAGGGTAACTACTTTGATCCTGCAAAACCTACCGATCTGGACGATCTGATCGCCGCTTCGACCGATTTGCCACCGGGAGAAATGCAACGTGCCGAGCGCCTTGTGGCCAGGATTCTGAGCGCTGGCTTGACCAAATACAACATGGACGAGGTTTCCGTGCCGCTTGAGGGTGGACAGCGCAATGTGTTGGTCATCGGACAGGTCGAAGACGATGCATCGGTGTTGCGCGGGTCAGGTGACATCTCTACCAACCTCGATTTACTCCGCGCAGCGCGGGCGGCGAACCCCGATGCCCGCGTGCTTTGGAAACCGCACCCGGATGTCGAAGCGGGCTTGCGAAAAGGGGCCATTGCGGCGGCAGATCTTGAAGGTCTGGCCGATCTTGAACTGGCCAATATCGGCGCAATTGCGGCCATCGATCTTGCCGATGAGCTTTGGACAATCACTTCGACGATGGGCTTTGAAGCGCTGATCCGCGACACCCCGGTGACCTGCCTGGGCATGCCGTTTTATGCGGGCTGGGGGCTGACGAACGATCAGATGCCAGCGCCCGCACACCGCGCGCACGGCCCCACAGTTGTCGGTTTGGTCCATGCGGCGTTGATCGGATATCCGCGCTATTTTGATCCAGAAACGGGCGATCCGATGTCACCTGAGCAGGCCGTTGACTACCTGGTGCGCATGAAAGATGCGCCGGTGCAAACCTCGCGGCTTTCGTATTTGCAGCGGTTGATGAAGCGTACCGTGGGGCTAAGACCCTAAGCGGCGCCAGGTCTGCATGATGTCCGGCCCGACGGCGCTGACCCCGGCCAGTTGAAAGGCCGGGGCTTGGGATAATTGTGAAATCCCCAAGGGTCCGACGCCCGGTTGACCTTCGGCTCCGATCAGCTTTCCCGCCGTAAAAACAATAAGTTCATCGACAAGGTCCGCGCCCAGAAGGGACGATGCCAACATGCCTCCGCCTTCGCAAAAGACCCGCGTCAGACCCGCATCACCCAAAGCGCAAAGCGCGGCGGCGGGCGATAGGTCGCTACCATTTGACGGCACCGGACAGAGCCGCGCGCCCGCTGCCTCCCAGGCATGCGCTTCGGGCGAGGTGGCCGAGGTTTCGTCGCAGATGATCCAAACGGCCGATACGTTTGCCGTCTTGAACAGGCGACTTTCGCGGTCGAGCCGCAGATGCCGCGATATGACAATGCGCACGGGTTGGCGCGAAATGCCGACATCACGCACCGTCAGTTCCGGATCATCGGCCCGCGCCGTCCCTGCCCCAACCAAAATCGCATCGTAAGAGGCGCGCAAGGCGTGAACCGCGCGACGGGCATCGGGTCCGGTGATCCACTTACTTTCGCCAGACGCCGTCGCGATGCGGCCGTCCAACGTCATTGCCAGCTTCAAGGTTAACATTGGCCGACCTTGGGTAACGCGGGTCAAAAATCCGCGCTGCATCTGGCGCGCCTCGGCCTCGCAACAACCAGTGTCGACTTGGATACCTGCAGCACGCAGCATCGAGATACCAGCCCCCGAAACGCGCGGATCAGGGTCTTCTATCGCTGTGACGACGCGCGAAATTCCGCTTTTGATCAGTGACTTGGCACAGGGCGGCGTCTCGCCCTGATGGGCGCAGGGTTCCAGCGTGACATAGGCCGTCGCGCCGTTTGCAGCGGTCCCGGCCTGTGCCAAAGCTTGGGTTTCTGCATGCGGGCGCCCGCCATCAGCAGTGGTCCCACGCCCAACAACGCGCCCTTGGTTAACGATCACACATCCGACGGCAGGGTTCGGCCAGACACGACCAAGCCCCCGCGCGGCCAGGCCAAGCGCGTGGCGCATGTGGGCGTGATCGTCTGAGGTCACTCGTCTTTCGCAGGAGGCCGCAGTTCGCTTACGAATTTATCAAAGTCGTCTGCCGCCTGGAAGTTCTTGTAAACACTGGCAAAACGCACGTAAGCGACCGTGTCGATTCGGGCCAGAGATTCCATCACGATCTCGCCGATGGTCGTCGATGGAATGTCGGTTTCGCCCATACTTTCAAGGCGCCGCACAATCCCGGAGATCATCTGATCCATGCGTTCCGGTTCGACCGGGCGTTTTTGCAAGGCGATCCGAATAGAGCGTTCCAGCTTGTCGCGGTCGAAATCTTCGCGTTTGCCGTTGGATTTGATCACCACGAGATCACGCAACTGGACCCGTTCGTAGGTCGTGAAACGGCCTCCACAAGCGGGGCAGAATCGGCGGCGCCGAATAGCGACGTGATCCTCTGCCGGACGCGAGTCTTTCACCTGAGTATCGATATTTCCGCAAAACGGACAGCGCATGCGCCAGCTCCCTGCCATCTTTGGGGTCGGTCGCCCCATTATCCACATGGACTATATGAGGTGGGCCTGATCTTGGGTAGTGCCGAATTGCACCCACCACATAGGCGACGCCCCATGCGTTGCGCGATTGCACCGCACCGCCCTTCAAGCGGGGGATCGCCCTATCAAGGTGGGTCTGATGTGATGCTTTGGGGCGCGCATGGAATGCTGTCACGCGCGCAATAGCGTCGCAACAACCTGTCGGTCGTGTGGTTTTCGCCGATGTTCGAAAAGGTAAACGCCCTGCCAGGTTCCAAGCGCAAGAGCCCCTGAAATGACAGGAATGGACAAGCTGACAGGCATCATCGCCGCCTTGATATGAGCCGGCATATCGTCGGGGCCTTCATAAGTGTGGGTCAGATAGGCCATCGCGGGATCGTCCGTCGGTGGAACCAAACGATGGAAAAATGCGTGCAGATCCGTTTTCACTTCCGGGTCTGCATTTTCCTGAATGAGCAACGAACAAGAGGTGTGTCGGACAAAAAGGTTGAGCACACCGTCGCCAACCGCAAGCGGATGCAGGCTGTTGGTGAATTCATAGAGACCAGAGCCGTTGGTCTGGATCGTCAAAACTTTGGTCATTTGATCAGTTCAAAATAGCGGGTGCCGGCATCGTTCAGCATGCGTTCACTCACCACCTTGAAGCCACGCGAGAGGAATATGGCAAGCGGGTCGCTGCCGGTCTGATCAGAGAAAATCGGCAGGCCATTCACGAAGGTTACCGGTTCTATCGTCAAATTAACTCTGTCGATGGCGTTTCGTGCCAAAAACCAGTCGTGCACGCGTGTCCCGCCAAGAATGAGACCCTTGCGAAGTGGGTGGCGCGCCGACACGTGTCGTGCAAGGTCCGCCGGAGAAAGATCAAACGGATCAACCCAAAACTGCATCGGTCTTTGCCAGCCCTTTGATTTTGTAGAGAAAATGATGCGCCTGCGGTGCGGTTTGTCTGCCGCAAGATGGGTGTTCTTGCCCATAATCGCCCAATCTGCCGCCTCGACATCGCGAAAGAAAAGCGCCTGCTCTTCGGCGCTTGCCCAGCTTTGCGGCGCATCATCCACGGCGCGCGCAATAAGGGCGTCTGAAGACGTGGCGACTGTGAGCGTAAATTCTTGATCCATGGCCCGTTTTAGCCTGCAAACCGCGCGAGGCCACGAAAAATGTGCGCGCCCTAGGCGGCTTCGCTGGCGATCTGTCCAACGTAAGCATCGGCAAGCAGCACAAGGCGACCCGTATGGCCGTTGTGGCAGTTTGCCTTGACCAGACGCGCTTCCAGATCCGCAATATCTTTGCGAAACGCCGCCCATTCCGGGCCTTTGCGCGCATGCTCGCGCATCTGCGCGGAATGCCCGCGGATCGTCAAAGCCCTGGCTTCGTCAATCAGACCGGACAGCTCTCCGGCGCCAAGTGTTTCGGCAGCGGCGGCAAAGCGTTCCAGCGCGTCGGGCTTTAATTTTGGCAATGATTTTGATAACTTACCCGTGCAGAATAACCGATCAATATCAAGCGCGTCGCGCGCGAGGCGTTCGGTGATGTTCGGGTTGTACAGGGGATTGGTCTCGACTTTTTGTTGCGCGCGTTCCCAGACCTGGTTGAGCCGCGCCATCGCGTCTGACGGGTCGGTGCCGTCGGCAACCGAAGCCAGTTGCGTCGTGTCGATGTAAGGCGGGATTTCCACCGTGGCGGCAAAGTTCTGGCTGCTGTCAGCACTTGCTTCGCGCAAACCGCGCGCTGCTTTTTTCAACCGCGCCAGCATCAAAAAGACAGTCAACATCAATGCCGCAGCAACGGCCAGACCCATCCAGTTTTGATCGACGCCGTCTGCCATCAGGCCTGCAGCAGACATGGGCGCGACCTGAAGCGGGATCGTCTCGACAACCCGGACAAACGTGTCTGGCTCATTCATAAGTATGTGCGGCGTCTTAATCATTCAGTCAGCATAGCGCCGCCATTGGGCGGGACTGTGCCGGGAAATTGGCAATTTAAGGTCAGTAGCCCGTGAGCAGGCCCCGAATTGCAGGCAGCATCAGCGCCGCGATGATCCCGACGACCGCCCCGATCAGCAGTCGCGGGAGGAAACCGCCAAATCTGGGCGCAACCACGCTGAGAAGTCCGCAAACGGTGGCGTAAAACGTGAGTGATATGGGTTCCATGCAGCCACCTTAGCAGACCTTTTCGCCTGCCCAAATACACGATTTTCAGCGGTGTTTGTGATCGAGATAATGACGCACGCAGTCTTGAACATGACGGAAACGGTCGCCGCCAAGATGTTTGCCGCCGTACCAGCGCGTCACAACGATGACGTGGTTGGTAAGGCCCTCGCGTTCCAACATGCGCAAGATCACCATGCCCGCGCCCGCCTCTCCGTCGTCGTTTTTTATCGGCGCATCGTCAAGGATTGCCGCCCAGGTGTTGTGGGTCGCGCGTGCGAATTTCTTGTTTCGGCAGAGGTGCTTAAGGGCGGCCTGGATGTCGTCGCGTGTTGTGACCGCAACGCCCGAGATCGCGTATTTCGAGCCGCGATCAGTCAGGACGTTCTCAAAGATTTCCACGACGCCTGGTCAGCCGAATAGCCGGTCGCCCTGTTCGTCGATGACCTGCCTGGCTTTGAAAATTGAGGCGTCCGTCGCTGTTTGTTCGTCGCCGTAGGTGTCGGCGCGGATGACGTGGTGGGTTTTGACCTCGCCGTCGATGTCCTTTTCGATCATCGCGCTGATGCGATAGCCGCCGGTTTCTTTGGCGGGAGTGGGCGTTATTTTGAAGTCTTTGTACGTCTCGGACTTGGCGGTGGGCTTTGGCGCGCTGCCGCCGCCGAAGAGCTTTTTAAAAAGGGACATTGGGTTGCCTTTCTTTGCGGGTTCGGCGTCAGGCCGCGCGCGTCCAACGAAGACGGTGGCGAATTTGGCTGTCGCCCCATTGAATTGGATCGGTGCTTAATTCAAGCGCATTCCCATCGAAACGCATGTAGCGCTCCTGGCGGCTTGGCGCCCAATTTGGAAAGGAACTGATAGCGACCTCGTGGATGACTTGTTCGCCTTCGATGTGCCAGCGTCCGGAATAGGACAGACTGGATTTGGCCGAGCGAACGTATTCTTCCGCGCGCCCGTCCATCGTATCAGGCTTGTCGTGGTTTATGCGGTCGGATTCCATGAGATGGACATGCACAAAGCCCTCGTCAGTGTAGCAAATGACTCCGATCGCACCGTCCCCCATCGGGCGCGTTACGACGCCCGCTTCGTCCTCTGCGATCCACTCCAGAAGGCGCCACGTACCTATGAGCGCCTTCACATTACTGGTCCAGGAACGACCGCAATTTGCGCGACCGGCTTGGGTGCTTCAACTTCCGCAGCGCTTTCGCCTCGATCTGGCGAATACGTTCCCGCGTCACGCTGAACTGCTGACCCACCTCTTCCAATGTGTGGTCGGTGTTCATGCCAATGCCAAAGCGCATCCGCAGCACACGTTCTTCGCGCGGCGTAAGTGAGGCCAGAACGCGGGTCGTGGTTTCCTTGAGGTTTTCCTGAATGGCGGAATCCAGCGGCAGAACAGCGTTCTTGTCTTCGATGAAATCGCCAAGCTGGCTGTCTTCCTCGTCGCCGATAGGCGTTTCAAGCGAGATCGGCTCCTTGGCGATTTTCATCACCTTGCGGACCTTCTCAAGCGGCATCTGCAGCTTTTCGGCAAGCTCTTCCGGGGTCGGCTCGCGGCCGATTTCGTGGAGCATCTGACGACCGGTGCGCACGAGCTTGTTGATCGTCTCGATCATGTGGACCGGGATACGGATCGTGCGGGCCTGATCGGCAATTGAGCGGGTGATCGCCTGACGGATCCACCAGGTCGCATAGGTCGAGAATTTATAGCCGCGACGGCACTCGAATTTGTCCACGGCCTTCATCAGACCAATGTTGCCTTCCTGAATAAGATCAAGGAATTGCAGGCCACGGTTCGTGTATTTTTTGGCAATCGAAATGACGAGACGCAGGTTCGCTTCGACCATTTCCTTTTTGGCCTGACGCGCCTCTTTTTCACCCTTTTGAACCTGCTGCACGATGCGGCGGAATTCGGGGATGTCGACGCCAACGTACTGGCCGACTTGCGCCATCTCGGCGCGCAGTTCTTCGATCTTCGGGGTCGAGCGTTCCAACAAAGTGGACCAGCCACGACCGGGCTTTTCGCTCATGCGTTCAAGCCAGTTCGGGTCCAGCTCGTAGCCGCGATAGGCATCGATAAATTCACGACGGTTGATACGGGCCTGATCGGCGAGTTTCACCATATTGCTGTCGATCGACATGATGCGACGGTTGATGCCGTACAACTGGTCGATCAACGCTTCGATCCGGTTGTTGTGCAGGTGCATCTCGTTCACCAGTCCAACGATTTCCGAGCGCAGTTTCTGGTAGGCCTTCTCGGCTTTGTCGGAAAAACTGTCGTCTTCGTTCAAAGTGGCGGACATGCGGTTATCCTGCATGTCGGACAATTTGTTGTAGTGGCCCGCGATCACTTCGAGGGTTTCAAGAACGGTGGGCTTCAGCGCGGCTTCCATGGCGGCAAGCGACATGTTGGCGGCTTCATCCTCGTCGTCTTCGTCATCGTCCTGGATCGGATTGCCGTCCGCGTCGAGTTCCTGTTCGTCGCTCTTGGCGGACGCGCCCCCTGCGATCGGGGCCACGACGGGCGCGGTCACATCTTCTTCGCCCATGGTGTTGCCGAATGTGGTCTCAAGGTCGATCACATCACGCAAAAGAATGTCTTCGTTCAATAGCTCGTCGCGCCAGATCGTAATGGCCTGAAAGGTCAGCGGGCTTTCGCACAGCCCGGCGATCATTGTGTTGCGACCGGCCTCGATCCGCTTGGCGATGGCGATCTCGCCCTCGCGAGACAACAATTCGACCGAGCCCATTTCGCGCAGATACATGCGCACCGGATCGTCGGTACGATCCAGCTTTTCGGTTTCGGTGGTCGACACCGCGACTTCGCGGGAGTTCGAGGCCTCGACCAGATCGGTCGCGCCTTTATCGTCGTCCTCGGCTTCTTCGTCTTCAATGATGTTGATGCCCATTTCAGACAGCATCGACATCACGTCTTCGATTTGCTCGGACGACACCTGGTCGGGCGGCAGGACTTTGTTCAGCTCATCATAAGTGATGTAGCCTTTTTCCCGCGCGTCGCCGATCATCTTTTTGACGGCGGCCTGGCTCATGTCGAGGCCGCCTTCGGCGTCCTGATCTTCGTTCTTACGGTCGTCGTTGTCTTTGGCAGCCATCCGGCACTCCCAAGAAAATCGTGTGATTCGGGCCCAGGCGAATCATCTAGTGCGAATCAGAGAATCACAACCCATAGCCCTATTTTTGTTGCCGACATGCGCAGATTTACTACGGAGTGTCACGGCGTCCTTTTGAAAAATCTATTTGATCCAGAAGTGAGCTCAACTTTTGCTTTTCATCTCGTTTGACGCGGGCCCCATTTGGCCCGAGATCGTATTCTGCGCGATCGTCGGACCCCGACTTTTCGCTTTTATCGCGCGCCTCGGACGCTTGTCTGAGACGCGTTGTCAAAACCTCGTCCGCAGCCCCGGCGAAATCTTCCAGTGCATCGTCCAATTCGCGCCGCGCACCACGGCGCGCGGCAAGCTTCGCAAGCTCTTCGGTCACCGACAATTCGGCGACATCAAGATCTGCGCCCAGGCGGACGCCCGGCGCTATCTGCACATGGCGCGCATGGGTCAGATTTTCAAGGGCATCGCGCCCGCAAATCCCGGCCAGCTCATCGAATGACGCGCCACCGGTCTGCAGAAGCGCGGCGCGCACTGCCTCGTGTTCGGGGCGGCTGGTCGACAGGCGTTCAAGTTCGGCAGTGAAAGTATCTACAAGTGCGGGATGTTGCACCAACGTGGCAAGGATGACGGCCTCGCGAATTTGATCCTCAAACGCCGCGCCTGCCGCAGCAAGACCGCTGGATTTCGTTTCGGCCATTGGCACCGGGATCGGCTTGCCAAAGGCTTTGGTAAACGCGGCCGTTCTATAGGGATTGCCTCTTGCGCCCGGTCTCGCGCGATCACCGTCAAAGAGCGTGCGGCGTAAGCGATTGATTTCATCCCCGTAATGGCCGCGCAACGATTGGTCGCGCACCTGACGGATTGCCTCGCGCAAGGATCGGTCAAGCGCGGCCTTGCGTTCGGGGCTGTCAAAGGATTTGCCCTCGGTTTCACGCCGCCACAACAGTTGCACCATTGGCACTGCCTGATCCAAAAGGCGACGCATGGCCCCCGCCCCTTCGGCGCGAAGCAGATCGTCGGGGTCCATTCCTTCGGGCATCAGACAAAAGCGCAGTGATTTGCCGGCCTCGATCAATGGCAGCGCCAGATCAATCACCCGCATCGCGGCGCGCAGACCTGCCTGGTCGCCATCAAGCGCGATCACAGGCTCGTCCGAAATGCGCCACAACAACTGCATCTGATCTTCGGTTACTGCCGTACCCAGGGGCGCGACGGTGGCGGTGAAACCGGCCTCGGACAAGGCGATCACGTCCATATAGCCTTCTGCGACGACCAAAGGCTGGCCCTTGCCAGAGGCTTCGCGTGCGGGGCCGAAATTGTAGAGACTTCGGCCTTTGTCGAACAATTCGGTTTCGGGAGAATTCAGATATTTGGCGCTATCGTTTGCATCCATCGCACGACCGCCAAACGCAATGGCGCGCCCTCGGGGGTCGCGGATCGGGAACATGATGCGATTGCGAAATGTGTCATAGGGGCGCTTGCCCTGGTTCGATGGCTTGGCAAGACCCGCGCCAAGGATCAGATCCTCGGCCACACCCTTTCCCGACAGATGATCCCAAAGCCCTTGCCACGCATCGGGCGAAAACCCGATTTGCCAGCGTTCCTGCGCCGCCTCATTCAGTCCCCGCCCCTGCAAGTAATCGCGGGCAGGTGCGGCGGCGCTTGTTTTGAGGTTGAGGCGGAAAAACTGAACTGCCTGTTCCATGACCTCGGCCAATTGCGTGCGCCGGTCTGCCTTTTCCTGGGCTTTGGGATCACGCGCGGGCATCTGCATACCGGCCTCGCCTGCGATAATTTCGACCGCTTCGATGAAAGAGACATTCTCGGTCTCTTGCACGAAACTGACGACATCACCCTTTGCGTGACAGCCAAAGCAATAGTAAAAACCTTTGCGGTCATCTACATGAAAAGAAGCGGTTTTTTCCTGATGGAAAGGGCATGGCGCCCACATGTCACCCTTGCCCTGATTGGACTTTCGCGTATCCCACATAACTTTGCGGCCCGCGACCTGAGACATCGAGGCGCGGGTCTTTAGTTCATCAAGGAAACCGGAGGGCAGACTCATGAGCCTAATATTGGGCCTTGGGCGGGCGAAGTCGAGTCGTCAAACAAGGTGAGGGGCGCGCGCCCGAAAGCCCACACCCCTCTAACCCCGTGTCCCCCCGGGGTATCAGCCAGCCATACGGAAGTATTCAGCCTCAAAGATTGAATCCATACCGCTGCCGCAAAACGCCATGGATGTGCCCGAGGTGATATCGATTTCGCTATCAGAAACGATAGATGCGCCTTCAATACCCTCGTTGGCGGCTGCGAAATTCACCGAGCCGACTGCTAGAATTTGCGAACCGTACATCTCAACCTTGGCCGCGTTTGCAATTCCGCCGTACGTCAGGATCTGGGCGCCGCCCCCGTCCGCGCAGCCGTCATCTTTGCCAATCCGAAGGCCGGAAGGCGCAGACATGGAACTGGAGCTTGTGTCTTTGATAATCAAAGTGGCGTCTTCTAACGCAGTTGATGCGGACATCTTAACCGGGCAATTGGTGATAATAACCACCTCCGAGAAAGTTTCTCCGTTTATCGTCATTGACCCGTTGGGCATTGTGCATGTCAGCTTGTGGACACGGCCGGTCGTCAAGTCAGCCATCGAGACAACATTGTTATTCGACGTCAGGTCTTTCTCGATCGCAATGTCGCTCATCACGTAATCGCGATAGTATTCCGAGTTTTTCTGCGTCATTCCGGCCTCGATAATCTTGAGCCGTGAGAAGACCCGCAAACGCAGTCGACCTTCACGCAGAGCAGCTTCCAGCCCCTCATTCTTCTCGAATCCCGAAGATGTGATATCAAGATCGCCCAAATCAGGCATCGAAACGATGGTTCCGGCTTCAAACAAATTGTTCTGGTTGGCGGACACGTGCGTATTCGAATGAATACAAAAGCCATTCATGAAACCGTTGTTTGACTGAACGTCTACGACATCGTCCGCCACAAAACCTTCGCGCAGACAGCCTGGGCGATAGGTCTCAAATACCGACGTTGTGGCAACATCCCATTCGTTGAACCCGATGAACTGGAGCAGGAAGCTGGTCACAGGATTGGCGTTTTCGGACAGACGGTCGGTCTTTACATAGACGGCCGCGCGACTGTCTTCGTCAACGGTAAAGGCCTTTGTTGCCTTGTCGTATGTTCCGAAATGGATATTTTCCGCGCGCAGCACTTCGCCGTAGCGGCCTGTGGGCATCATTGTAGAGGCTATCTTCAGCGCTTCGTCCTTGGCAACATCTTTGGATTGTGTGTCTCGCATATAAAGCGCCGCGTGTGCCGCCGTATCGGCCGCGACCTGAAGCTGAGTGCGGGCCTGAATGAGGCTTGAAACGTCGATGGCGACTCCGCCAAGAATGGCCATGACAACGACAAAAGACAGGTTAAGCGCTGTAATAGCACC
>JARFRG010000057.1 GCA_029287375.1 Boseongicola sp.
TGCTCGGCCCCCGAAGCCATGGCCGCGGCCCTCTCGGTCTATGCAACATTCGGCAAACCCTACGGCGCGTATGCCAACGGTTTCACCGAGATCACTAAGGATTTCCTCAAAGACAAGCCGACCGTCGATGCGCTCTCGGCCCGCGAGGACGTCACGCCTGACACCTACGCCGATACCGTCCTGTCATGGGTCGATCAAGGTGCGACGATCGTCGGTGGTTGTTGTGAAATCGGACCCGATCATATCCGTGAAATCGCCCGCCGCCTGTCCGCCTCTGGCCACACAATCGTCTGACAAAGGACCACAATTCATGAGCCTTCCCGAACACGCCCGCGCCGTTATCATTGGTGGCGGAGTTGTTGGTTGCTCCATCGCCTATCACCTCGCCAAAATCGGCTGGTCGGACGTTGTCCTGATGGAACGCAAGCGCCTCACATCCGGCACCACATGGCACGCCGCAGGTCTCATCGGTCAATTGCGGGCATCATCGAACATGACCCGGCTCGCGAAATACACGCAGGAACTTTACGTCAATCTCGAGGCGGAAACAGGCGTCCAGACCGGCTGCCGCTGGGTCGGCTCGATCAGTGTGGCGCTGACAGAGGCGCGCAAGGAAGAACTCCTGCGGCAGGCCTCGATGGCGCGCGCTTTCGGCGTCGAAGTCCACGAGATTTCGCCCGCAGAGGTCACCGAAAAATACCCGCACCTCAGGGTCGATGATGTGACGCAGGCGCTTTGGTTGCCGTCAGACGGGCAGGGCGATCCCGCCAACATCACCCAAGCGCTTGCCAAAGGCGCACGCCAGCGCGGCGCGAAAACCTTCGAAGGCACTAGGGTCACAAAAATCCACAAAGATGGCGCGCGCGTCACCGGCGTCGACTGGGAAACGGAAGACGGAAACTCAGGCCACACAACCTGCGAACATGTGGTCATCGCCAGTGGAATGTGGTCGCGCGACGTGGGCAAGATGGCGGGCGTCAATATCCCGCTTCACGCCTGTGAGCACTTCTACATCGTGACCGAAGGCATTGATAACCTTGGACAACTCCCGGTTCTGCGCGTCCCGGACGAATGCGCCTACTACAAGGAAGACGCAGGAAAGATACTCCTCGGGGCGTTCGAACCTGTCGCCAAACCCTGGGGTATGAACGGCATCCCCGAAACCTTTGAATTTGATCAGCTGCAAGAGGACTTCGACCATTTTGAGCCGATCCTAGAGCAAGCCGTCGAACGCATGCCGATGCTGGCCGAAGCAGGCATTCACACCTTCTTCAACGGCCCCGAAAGCTTCACCCCTGACGACGCCTACCACCTTGGCCTCGCCCCCGGCAGCGACAATATCTGGGTTGCGGCGGGCTTCAATTCCATCGGTATCCAGTCTGCGGGCGGCGCGGGCATGGCACTGGCGGAATGGATGGAAACCGGGGAAAAACCGTTCGACCTTGGCGACGTCAACATCTCGCGCATGCAGCCTTTTCAGGGCAACGCGCGCTATCTTCATGACCGCTCCACCGAAACGCTCGGGCTGCTCTACGCTGACCACTACCCCTATCGCCAAAAGGCAACCGCGCGTGGTATCCGGCGCACACCCTTGCACGATCACCTCCTGAAAGCGGGTGCGGTCATGGGCGAGACCGCCGGATGGGAGCGCGCCAACTGGTACGCAAACCAAGGCCAGACACCGGAATACGAATACAGCTGGAGCCGCCAGAACTGGTTCGAAAATCAGGCGGCCGAACATCGCGCGATCCGGGAAAACGTCGGCCTCTACGACATGACATCGTTCGGGAAAATCCGGGTCGAAGGTCGCGACGCAGAAACCGTCATGAACACCGTCTGCGGTAATGATATGTCGGTGCCTTTGGGTCGCATCGTCTACACCCAATTCCTCAACAGCCGGGGTGGGATCGAGGCCGACGTGACGGTCACCCGCCTGTCTGAAACCGCCTATCTCGTCGTCACACCCGCCGCCACGCGCCTTGCGGATGAAACCTGGATCCGTCGCCACGCAGGCGACGCCAATGTCGTGATCACAGACGTTACCGCTGGGGAAGGTGTCATCGCGATCATGGGTCCGAATGCCCGCGATCTGATGGCCCGCGTCAGCCCCGACGACTGGTCAAACGACGCCCACCCCTTTGGTCTCGCCCGCGACATCGAAATCGGCTACGGTCTGGCCCGCGCCCACCGCGTGTCCTATGTCGGAGAGCTTGGTTGGGAAATCTACACCTCCTCCGACATGACCGCGCACGTCTACGAGACACTTACCAAAGCGGGTGCAGACCTTGACCTGAAACACGTTGGCCTGCATGCGATGGACAGCCTGCGCATCGAAAAGGCCTTTCGCCATTTCGGCCACGATATCACCAGCGAAGACAACGTCGTAGACGCGGGCCTTGGCTTTGCGGTCAAAACCGACAAGTCGGATTTCATTGGTCGTGATGCGGTGCTGAAACGCCGCGAAACCGGACCTGAACTCCGGATGCTGCAATTCCGCCTGACCGATCCGAACCCGCTTCTTTACCACAACGAACCGATCCTGAAGGACGGAAAATTCGTCGGCTATCTCAGTTCGGGAAACTACGGCCACACCTTGGGCGGAGCCATCGGTCTTGGGTACGTTCCCGCAGAAGTTGCAAAAGAAACAAGTGGTTGGGAGATCGAGGTCGCTGGTGTGCGTGCAAGCGCCGAAGCCTCGTTGCGTCCCATGTACGACCCGAAATCCGAGCGCATGCGCGGCTAATTCAGCGTTTAGTTAACCGATGAATAACGGTCTGGTGAAACGTCTCGCCAGGCCCAAGCCGTATCGATGGGAAATGCGCGTGGTTTGGCGCGTCGGGGTGGATTTCAGGCTCCACCGCGATGCCGATATCCATTCCGGTGAACACATGCACGGCAGGTGCGTCCGACAAAATGTCCAGCCTCAAAGTGTCGCTTTCCAGCGTCACAGACGGTGCCACCTCATCACGCTCATCAACAACAAAACAATGGTCGATATCATCGGACGGTGTGCGCGCAGATCGGTAATCCAAAGCCGTTCCGCTCACCTCCGCAATCTCTCCTGTCGGGATATTGCCACGGTCCATCGGTAAATAGTGCGCGGCGTGGACCTGCAATTTATGCCCCGCACGCCCGCGTCCGGTCAGCGTCCAATAGGGGTGAAAGCCCACATTCATCAATGTTGGCGCGTCCGTCGTCCCAGTGATCTCCAACACCAGATCGGTGTCCTCCAGCCGATAGGTCACTTCAATGCGCCGCTGACCCGGAAAAGCGTCCGATGCCAAATCAAGCGCGAAAGTTACGGCCGTCTTGGTTGCAACCGCAATTTCCCAGACCGCAGCGTGAAATCCGGCGTCGCCCGAGTGTAAGAGGTTGCCGCCTTCGTTCGCTTGAAACGTCAAGGTCGCGTCGTCCAAGGGTGCGCGTGCGCCAGCCAGCCGGTTCATCACGGGACCGACAATAGCGCCGCAGTACCGCGCAGACCCGGCGGCAGCATCCAGATTAACCGTCGGAGTCAATCCGTCAAAACCATCAAACGCCAAGCCGTTGATCCGCGCGCCAAACGTCAGAAATCGCGCCGTCAGACGCGCGTTGGTCAAGGTCACTTCCCGCACGATTTGACCGTCCGGCAGGGTGTCGAAATCTCTTACGCTCATGAAATATCAATTTCCGCGACAAGGGCCGCCAAAGCCGCGCCGTGCATATCGCGGTCTTCGCGCGTTCCCTGCACAGCGGGGCGCGGCAGAGATAATTTGACCACCCGCAAATCCTCGATATCGAAACGCTTTAACGTCTGAAGAGGGGTGTCGAGAACGCGGGCCACATCAAATGATTTTAACCCATCGCGCACCCGCACGTAGGCTTCGGGTGATCCGCAAAAAATGTCCACCGTCAGCCAAAACGGCCCGGCATTTTTCGATCGGACCTTTTCAACGATCGTCCCCAGTTCAGCCATCGACGACCTCCAGCGAGAACGCTGCCATCGGGTCATCAAGTCGCAACACATGGTTCAGACAAAATTCGTAGATCGGTCCGCGATCAATCTCGGCAGGCGAGAACGGAAAAGCGAAGGTAGGCTGTTCCTCGTCGCGCGTCAGCGGGTGGTGAAGCAGATAGGGGTTTAGCAATTTTCCGACTTCACCCGACAGCGCCTGCGTCTTTGCCGTAACCAGCCCAAGCGCGCCGATCTCTACCGGATCTCCCACGCGGGCTTCCAATGCGCCCAGCGTCGCGTTTTGTCCGATCAGTCTGATTTCAATCGAAAAATCATCGGCCTTCGCACCTGTTCGCGCCAGTACTTTCGCGGTGCATTTCGCGACTATGTCATCAGCCCAGATAGCTGCATTCGCAACGTATCTCTTGTCCCGCAGCAATGCCATAACGATGGTCTGAAACCCGGATATTCGCGCGCCCTCCAGCTTCACAGCGTAGGTCTCGGAAGGCACCCACTTTGATCCGGTGACGCTGACCCGCGTGCCACCCAGCGCCGTATAAACTGCATCAGTGACATCCAGAACGCCCCCCGGCTCATAAAGCAGATAGGGATCGGAGTTCTCATACAGCATATGCGCCGAAACCGTGTGCGGCGTCGCATGCGCACCTTCCGCCAAGGGGGTCAGTACAAAGGCGTCGCCCTCGAAATCAACCTGCAGAACGCCCGACTGCGGGTTCGTGGCACAGAGCGCACCGCATTCGCCGATCTTTGCCGCGTGCCAGGCCAGTCCCGCATCGACCCCGCGATCAATCGGCAGGGCTGCGATGATTGCCGTGTCGGTGGTGCGTCCCGCAATCACGATGTCCGCACCCGTTGCAAGCGCCTCTGAAATCTGCTCGACCCCGGCCAATGCCACGATATTGGTGCAGCTTTC
The DNA here is from genome assembly GCA_029287375.1 of Boseongicola sp. Lineage (GTDB taxonomy): Bacteria > Pseudomonadota > Alphaproteobacteria > Rhodobacterales > Rhodobacteraceae > Boseongicola. The sequence goes on from JARFRG010000057.1 coordinate 4,869, forward strand.
GATCAGGGCGGCGTCAATTTCGGGCGCTGCGGGCAGGGGGGTCACCTGTCCCGCCGCAAACGCTTTGGCAATCGCGTCCGGGGTTTGATCCGACTTCAGGACGGCGATCTTGGCGCTGTTGCCGGTCTCGGCCAGAACCTCTCGGGTGATATCCAGCAGCCAGTCAACCGCCGACCCCGACCCGCATGTCCCGGCTGTGCCAATCACCAGAGGGCAACCCGCACGTCGCGCCGCATCCATCAGCCCGGCCCATTCAACCTTGGTCGAGGACCGCGCATATTTCGACACACCGCGCCCAAGGTACGATGGCCCGCTGTCCGTCGATCCACCGTCAATTGCGATCAGGTCAGGCCTGTTCGCAATCCCACGCTTTAGAGCCTCAGGGTCGTAGCCAAGTCCAAGAGCGCCGGAGGGGATCAGAATGCGAACCATATCAGTCGGTAATCGCCTGAGGTTTCTTCAGCAACGGGCGCAGGAACATTGGCGCGACAAACCCCAGAATTGCCGCGACCCAAAGACCAATGGCAATCGGGGACGACCACAGATAACTAATCTCGCCGTCAGAAAGTGTCATCGCACGGCGCAGCGCGTCTTCCATGTTGCCGCCAAGCAGAATGCCAAGGATCACCGGAACCGTCGGCACATCCAGCTTGCGCAGGAAATACCCAAGCACGCCAAAGCCAATCATCATCAACAGATCGAAATAGCTGCCCGTCAGCGAGAATATCCCGACAAAGGAAATCATCGTCACACCCGGAAGCAATATCCACGCAGGCACCATCAGAACTTTGACAAAGATCTTCACCATCGGCACGTTCATCAACAGCAAAACGACGTTGGCGATCAACAAGGATGCAATCAGCCCCCAGACAACTTCGGGGCGTTCAGTGAACAGCGTCGGCCCCGGTGTGATGTTCAGCGTCATCAGCAATGCCAACAACACCGCAGTCGTGCCCGATCCTGGCACACCAAGCGTCAGCATCGGCACTAATGCACCGCCTGCAGCCGCGTTGTTCCCTGCCTCCGGCGCGGCAACGCCTTTTGCAACCCCCGTGCCAAATCCGCCCTTTTCACCGGCGATGGCTTTTTCAGACATATAGGCAAGGAACGATCCCAAAGACGCACCCGCGCCCGGCAGAATACCGGCAACAAAGCCGACGCCAGAAGCGCGCAGCATCGTCCATTTTGTGTTCCAGATATCGCGCCAAGGCACGCGCACTTTGTCCAGAACAACGCCAATGGACGAGCCCTTTCCGTGGCTTTCGATAAAGAAAAACAATTCAGCGATGGCAAAGAGACCAACGATGGCCACAAGGAAATCAACGCCGTCGTACAGATGCAGATTGCCACCCGTCAGGCGGGGCAGGCCGGACGAGCTGTCGACCCCGATCATCGCGATCCCAAGCCCAAGACAGGCAGCAATGGCCGCCTTGGCCTGATTGTTCGATGCCATGCCGCCAAGCGTACAGAACGCCAGCAAATACAGCGCGAAATATTCTGCCGGTCCAAACAGGAACGCGACCCGCGCCAGCGACGGCGCCAAAAGTATCAAACCGATCGTGGCCAGCAATGCGCCGACAAAAGACGCGACCCCCGACAGGACCAAAGCATCGCCCGCACGGCCCTGCTTGGCCATCGGATAGCCGTCCAAAGTGGTCATCAACGCAGGCTCGTCGCCCGGGATGTTTAAAAGGATTGAACTGATCCGACCGCCATACATCGCACCGTAATAGACCGACGTCATCAGCACCAAAGCGGACGTCGCATCAAGGCCAAGCGTAAAGGTGATCGGAATAAGTATGGCAACACCGTTCGATGGGCCAAGCCCCGGCAGTGCTCCTATGATTGTACCTAAAAAGCAGCCGCATACCGCGAGAAACAGCGTGTAGGGTGACAATGCGACGGTAAAGCCCAGTGCCAGATTGGATAGAATATCCATGTCAGTGCCCCACAAACGGAATGAGAATTGAGATCGCGTTCCACAGCTTTTCCGGCGTCGGAATGCGGTAGGCGACGATATTTCCAAGGCCCAGTGCGAACTTGAACAAGACGAACAAACCCAGCGACAATCCGATACCCGACAGGATCGACGGCACCAAACGGAACGAAATCTGATAGCTCAGAATACCAGCGGCAAAGATTGTCGGGCCGATAAAGCCAAGAGGGGCCAGCAGCACCGCGTAAATCGCCAGCACGATGACCGCGATAAGCATCGACACCCATGTCGCGGATGCGGGCCAATCTGGATCGGGATCCGGCTTGAAGAGGATGACAAGCGAACAGATCGCGGCCACGCCCCCAATCATCAGCGGGAACAATTTTGGGAGAAATTCTCCCGAGAAGAAATTCGTCTGAATCTGTGTGGCGGCCGCAATATATGCGACCGCCGTTATCAGAGTGATCAGACCGAATATACGGTCTGAAGCCATTACTGAATGACCCCAAGCTCTTTTGACATCGCGTTGATGTCAGAAACCAGACCGTCAACGTATGACTGGAAATCGCCACCGACTTTGGTGAACGGTGCCAATCCGTTGTCTGCCATCGCCTGAGCCCACTCGTCGCTGTCAGCAACCTGCTGAAGCTTGCCAGCCCATTCGTCGAAATGCGCGTCCGAGATGCCCTTTGGAACATAGAGACCACGCCAGTTCACTGCGACAACATCATAACCCTGCTCTTTCGCGGTCGGGATGTCTTCAAAGCCCGGCACGCGTTCATCGGTCAGAACAGCAATCACACGAATGTCGCCGTTGGACAGGAACGACACGATTTCGGACATGTCGCCCGTCATCGCCTGGGTAAAGCCACCGACCGTCTGGGTGATCGCATCTGCACCACCATCAACACCGATGTACTTGATTTTGCCGATGTCGGTGAAACCGCCCTCTTTGAGGATCATCAAGGGCTTGAGGTGGTCAAATCCGCCAACAGCAGAGCCGCCAGCAAAGGCAACGGAACCCGGCTCGGCCTTGATGGCCTCAACCATATCGCCCAGCGTCTGGAAAGGGCTGTCAGCCGCAACAACGATCACGCCGGGATCGGCGCCGATGGCACCCACAAAGCGTACCTGATCGGCTGTCATGCCTGCATAGGCATTTTGCGCCAGACGTGTGGTCGTTGCCGAAGAGGCCGCGATGATCAGATTTTCTTCATCGTTACGCTCATTGACAACGCTGTTGTAAGCAAGACCGCCACCCGCGCCAGGCATGTTCGTAACCTGAACCGGAGTGTCGACCGCACCGATGTCATAAAGAATTTTACCGATCTGACGGCAGGTAAAGTCCCAACCGCCGCCGGGGTTTGCCGGTGCGATGCACTCGGCCGCAGAAGCCGCACCGCCGATAAGGCAGAATGCAGCGGTAAGCCCAAAGGCTCTTACTTTCGTTTTCATGGAGTCCTCCCAAAAAGTCCTGGCGGGTTAGTCCCGCTCATCGTTCGAAAATCCTATGCCTAAGTATCCGGCCTGTCACGGCGAAAATCGTCCGCAAATCAGGATTTATTGCCGATCCAAGGAAACACGCGGTCAAAAGGGCGACCCGCGCGGTTGTTTTGCCAATCGCCCAAGTACATCGGAACCTTGCTGGTGCATCCAGTCGAGAAGATCAATGAACACCCAGTTCTCGGTCAGTTTGTCGTCGCGGCGCAGGTAAATATCTAAGACTCTCATCGAGACCTTCTGTCCTCGCGAAGACGGCATGCCCACAAATCCGCCAGTATGCATCGCGCTGAAATTTGGCCATCCAAAGAACCCGCCGAAATGCCCCTCGGACAACCACGCTATATGTCCGGTCTTCGTGCGCTCTCGAAAGGCGGCCCTATACGGCCCCGAGTGCTGCTTGGCATAGCGTTCAACCGTATAGGTCGCCCCAATCTCGCGCTGTCACGTCATATGCACTTTACCGACTTGTCGGAGGATGAGTTCGTGAAGGTCGCGGCGTCCCATGTGCAGGCGCTCAATCATGCGCTTTTCGACGTGCCAGAGGAAAAGGTGCGCATCCATATCTGCAGGGTCAATTACGAAGGGCCTTATGTTTGCGATATTGATATGGCAAAAATGTTCGACACTTTGGTGTCCGCCAAGGCGCAGTACCTTTTGTTTGAAACGTCCAACCTCCGCCACGGCCACGAATGGACCGTGTTCCGTGACCGGAAATCCGACATTCCGGATGACAAATCCTTGTTCCGGGGTCGTCGATACCACCACGAATTTCGTCGCGCATCCTGAACTTGTTCGGCAACACATTGAAAGATTTATAGAAATTGTCGGGGCAGATCGCGCCATTGCAGGATCCGACTGCGGTTTTGGTACCTTCGCAGGCTTTGGGGCGGTCGATCCTGAAATCGCTTGGGCCAAACTTGCGACGCTTGGTGCAGGGGCCAAAGCCGCCGGATAAGACCCCTCATTCTGATCCCCGGAATTATGTGTGACAGGCGTCTTTTCGGGCCACAAATCCGGGGTCTTGGCGACACGCACGATGTGACGGTGCGTTTTCCGACTGCCTCTCCCCCCAGGAGCGTCACCACCTGATGCATTGTCTGGTGCCAACCTCCACCTTCGAGCCCCCCCATTCCACGACCCGCGCCTTCCTGAACTGGCTTTTGTGATCCATGCACGCGCCCAGAATGTCGTTTTCAGGATAGTATTGGACATAAATGTCTAGTGTTGACGCATCTTTCCCTTTTAGGCTGATCACAAAATGCGCCAAGGCAAAGGGAAAGCCCGTGAAAACTCATTATCGCGTAGTCGTAATTGGCGGCGGTGTCGTCGGAAGTTCGGTCCTTTATCATCTCGCCAAGTTCGGTTGGACGGATGTCGTGATGCTCGAGCGTTCGGTTCTGACGGCTGGCTCAAGCTGGCATGCGGCCGGTGGAATCCACGCCTTGAACGCCGATCCCAACATTGCCGGGCTTCAGGCCTATACCATTGATTTATTGTCGGAAATCGAAGAGGAATCTGGCCAGAACATTGGCCTTCACATGACTGGCGGCCTTACCATGGCTGGCACGCCCGAACGGTGGGAATGGCTCCAGTCTGCCTATCGTACGTTCCAATCTATCGGCATCGAAGATTGCCGCCTCGTCACGCCCGACGAGGCACACGATCTCTGCCCGATCATGTCAGCGGATGGGCTGCTGGGCGGCATGTGGGCTGACCGCGAGGGCTATATCGACACCACCGGAACCGTTCACGCCTACGCCGTTGCGGCCAAAAAACGCGGTGCCGAATACTATGAACACACCAAGGTCGAAGAACTGGTCCAAACCGCAGACGGTTGGAAAGTTGTCACCGACAAAGGCACGATCACTTGCGAACACGTCGTCAACGCCGCGGGGCTTTGGGCAAAGCAAGTCGGGCGCATGGCGGGTGTGGAACTCCCCGTTTCTCCTCTCAAACATCACTATCTCATCTCGGACACGATCCCCGAGCTTGAAGCGCTTGATTTCGAAGTCCCGATGACCGTCGATCTCGAGGGCTTTACCTATATGCGGCAAGACCAAAAAGGTCTGCTTCTGGGGATCTATGAGGTCGACCACGAACACTGGGCTATGGATGGCGCGCCGTGGGATTACGGGATGGAGTTGTTCCAGGAACAGACCGACCGCATCGAAAACGAACTTATCATGGGTTTTGAGCGTTACCCCTGCCTTCAGGACGTTGGCGTCAAGACATGGGTCAACGGCGCCTTCACATTCTCCCCTGACGGCAATCCACTTGTCGGCCCGGTTCCGGGCAAGCGCGGCTATTGGACAGCCTGTGCTGTCATGGCCGGTTTCCTTCAGGGCGGCGGCGTCGGCAAATCACTCGCCGAGTGGATGATCCACGGCGAACCCGAAGCCGACGTCTATGGCATGGATGTCGCCCGTTACGGTCCCTGGGCCGAAAACAAGCAATACATCCGCGAAACGACCGGACAATTCTATTCCCGCCGTTTTGTCATGACCTATCCCAACCAACAGCTTCCCGCCGGTCGCCCACTGAAAATGGCCCCCGCCCACGACGCCATGACCGCCGCCGGGTGTCGCTGGGGCGTAAGCTGGGATCTTGAAACGCCACTCTATTTCGCACCGAATGAAGACTTCGTTGAGAACCACACGTTAAAAAGATCAAATGCGCAGGATATTGTTGCGGCAGAATGCAAAAATGCACGCGAAAATGTTGGTATGGTCGATATCACGGGCTTTTCCCGCTTCGAGGTCTCGGGGCCAAACGCAGAAGCCTGGCTCGACCGGATCATGGCGTCCAAACTCCCCGCGCCCGGACGCGCCCGTCTGGCCCCGATGCTGGCCGAAGATGGTCGCCTGAAAGGGGATCTTACCGTCTTTAACTGGGGCGACGGCACGTGGTGGATCATGGGATCATACTACCTGCGAGCATGGCACATGCGCTGGTTCGACGCCCATATGGACAAAGGCGTTTCCGTCCGTGACCTGGGCGAAGAAATCTGCGGCTTTGCCTTGACCGGACCGAACGCGCGAAAGGTCCTCGAAACGCTATGCCATCAAGATATTGCGGCGCTTGCGTTCATGGGCTGTGGGAACTTCGATGTTGGCATGATCCGCGCGCGCGTCGGCCGAATGTCCGTCGCCGGAGAACTTGGTTACGAAATCAATTGTCGCTACGGCGATCACATTAAACTGCGTCGTATCCTTCTGGAATCAGGTAAGGAATTCGGTATTCAGGAATATGGATTCAACGCTATGCTTTCGCTTAGGCTAGAAAAATCATTCGGCATCTGGTCGGCTGAATTCACCCAAGGCTACACACCCGGAATGACGGGAATGGACCGCTGGATTGCATGGGACAAGGGCGATTTTGTCGGCCGCGCAGCCGCCATCGCGGAACGTGATGGGAACGGTCCCGCAAAAACCCTTGTCACGCTTGAAATCGACGCCACCGACGCCGATGCAAGCGGGTATGAACCGGTCTGGAACGGTGATGAAAAGGTCGGCTTCGTTACCTCCGGCGGCTATGGGCATACTGTGCAAAAATCCCTCGCAATGGCCCTGATCAACACCGATCTTGCGGCGCCGGGGCAGGCGCTTTCCGTCCATGTCGTCGGTCGCGAACGTCCGGCGAAAGTCATCGAAGCCTCCCCCTACGATCCGACGGGCAAAGCGATGCGAGGATGACCGAAACCGTCCCCGCCTCTCGCGCCAAAAGACGCGGTCGCGGTGCCCCGCCAAGCATCGTGCGCGAGGTCAATTACCGCCAGTTGAAAAACCCATTTCCGCCGATGAAGGTTTTTTCCGACGACCGGATCGAAGCGATGCACGAAGCTGCGCTGTCGGTTCTTGAAAATCTTGGAATGCGCGTGCTTCTCCCGGCTGCGCGCGATCATTTCACGCGTGGCGGCGCGATCCTCAGAGATGACGACATGATCCATATCGGTCGCGATATGGTCGAAGCCGCCCTCGCGAGTGCGCCGAAATCCATCCACGCGCACGGTGCGATACGCGAGCGCGACGTGATCCTCGAGCCCGGCAGCATCGTCTTTCAGCCCGGTGCAGGCGCACCTCACGCCACCGATCGCACCCGCGGCCGCCGTCCCGGAACAGCCAGCGACTTTCGCGATCTCACGCGTCTCACTCAGCACTTCGATGTCCTGCAAATGGTCCCGCCCCTGATCGAGCCGCAAGACGTGGCAACAAACGTCCGTCACTACATGACGATGGAGGCGCAGCTTACGCTCTCCGACAAACTCCCTTTCATCTTCTCGCGTGGTACCCCGCAGGTCGAACAGTCTTTTGAAATCCTGCGCGATTTCCGCGGCCTTTCCGACGACGAATTCCAGGGCAGCGTTCACTCTTACACAATCATCAACACCAATTCCCCGCGTCAGCTCGACATTCCGATGGCCCAGGGCCTGATCGACTTCGCCCGGGCAGGGCAGGTGTCAATCGTCACACCCTTCACTCTGATGGGTGCCATGGCCCCGATCACCGTCGCAGGTGCCATCACCCTCAGCCACGCCGAGGCACTGGCTGCGATCACGCTCACGCAGCTTGTTCGACCCGGCGCGCCGGTGCTCTATGGCACCTTCACCTCGAACGTCGACATGAAGTCCGGCGCACCTGCGTTCGGCACGCCAGAGCATTTCAAAGCCTCTCTTGCCGCTGGACAGATGGCGCGTCTCATTGGGCTGCCGTGGCGTTCGGCAGCCGGAAGTGCGGCCAACACATCCGACGTGCAGGCGGCAGGCGAGACCCAGTTCGGCCTTTGGGGATGTCTCATGGCCGGGGCGACTGTCACGATCCATGCGGCGGGCTGGCTCGAAGGCGGTCTAACGGTCAGTTATGAAAAACTGATTACCGATATCGAGATCTTGCAGATGATTGCCGAATTATGCACCGAAACCCACGCCACCGACGCCGAGATCGGCCTCGATGCCCTTGCCGAAGTCGCCCCCGGAGGCCACTTCTTCGCAGCGCAGCAAACCATGTCCCGTTACCAAACCGAATTTTATCAACCCTTCGCTGCCGACTGGTCAAACTTCGGCACGTGGTCCGAGAACGGCAGCGTCGACGCCACGACCCGCGCCACCGGCATCTGGCAGCGCATCCTGCACGATGAAAAAGGCCCTAAAATCGACCTCGACCGTAAAGCCGTTCTCGACGAATACATCGCTAAAGAGACCGCCAAAGGCGGCGCGGAACCGGTGAGCTGATATGGCGCAGATTGTCCCCCTTCACCGCAACGACCCGTCCAAAACTCCGTTGGTCGGCAACATCAAAGTCACGCGTCAGGATTGGCTCAACGTCGCCAAAGACATCCTCATTTCTGACGGCATCGAGCAGGTCAAAATCCTCCCCATGAGCGACCGCCTCGGCGTGTCCCGCTCTTCGTTCTATTGGTACTTCAAGACCCGCCAAGACCTCCTCGACGCGCTCCTCGATCACTGGCAACAAACCAACACCGCCGCCCTTGTCGCCAAAGCCAATGCACCCGCCAAAACAATAACCGAAGCCGTTAATCAGGTCTTCCACTGCGTTGTAAATCCAGAGATTTTCTCGATCCCCTTCGATTTCGCCGTGCGCGATTGGGCACGACGATCCGACAAAGTCCGCGCCGTCCTGCACGCCTCTGAAGACACCCGCATCGCTGCAATCCAGTCGATGTTTCAACGCCACGACTACGCGCAAATCGAAGCCCTCACCCGCGCCCGCACCCTTTACTACATGCAAAACGGCTACAACGACGCCGACTTGCAGGAACCGCTTGAACAACGCATGAAAATGGTGCCGCATTACCTTTACGGCTTCACTGGCCGCCACGCTGCACCGCACGAAATCGAAGACTTCCGCGCCTATTGTCAGGCCGTTCAGACCGGAGATACACCATGAGCAACCCCATCGACGCAATCATCATCGGCACCGGCGTGATCGGCACCGCAACAGCCTTTGAGATGGCGAAAGCGGGCTACAAGACCCTCTCGCTGGATCGCAATACGCAGATTGGCCACGGCTCGACCGCTGGGTCATGCGCGATCATTCGGATGCACTATTCCACCTTCGACGGCACCGCTTTCGCGTGGGAAGGCTACCACTACTGGCGCGACTGGAAAGACTACCTTGGCCTGCCTGCCAGCGAAGAACTGGCGCAGTTCAAGGAATGCGGCTGCCTTGTGATGAAAACCGCAGGCAACGACCATCTCGTCAAACATATGGAAAACTCAGCCGCGCTGGACTGCCCGTTCGAGGAATGGGGTCCAGAGCAAATCACAGAGCGCTTGCCGGTCTACGAACTTCAAAGCTACAC
>JARFRG010000149.1 GCA_029287375.1 Boseongicola sp.
CTCAACATCATCTCGATGCAATCGCCGTCCAAAATGGTATTCAACGGCAACTGGGCCGTCGCCTTTTGCGTCTTTGTGGTCATCTTTGCCTCTGTCCCGCACCCTGTCCCGGGGCGCTGTGTTATTGGCCTCAAGATGAGTCAAAGGCGATTCGCCGTCAATTTCTTTTTTGAATCAAAGGGTTAAGAATTTATCTTGTCACAACATATTGTGGATGGTCTTGAACGAACGTCTATGGTGTGGGGTCACACCAAGATTTTGCAAAGCTGTACGGTGCGCTTTTGTCGGGTATCCGGCGTTCTGCTCCCATCCATAGCCCGGATGCTGTTGCGCTAAATCCTCCATGATGCGATCGCGCACCACTTTTGCGACGATAGAAGCCGCCGCAATCGACACGGAACGACCGTCTCCTTTGATCAGGGCAGTTGCGGGGCACCGAAGGTCTCGAGGGATCATGTTGCCATCGATCAGCGCATAATCCGCCAGCACGTCCAATCCCTCGACCGCTCGGCACATCGCCAGATGTGACGCCCGAAGGATATTCAGCGCGTCAATTTCCTCAACGCTTGCATGGCCAACCGACACACGAGCCACGCGCCAGATGGCTTCAGACAGGACTACCCGTCTTGCGGCGCTCAGTTTTTTTGAATCCTGCAGACCCTCCGGGATCTGATTTGGGTCCAATATCACAGCCGCCGCTGTCACCGGCCCGGCAAGTGGCCCACGACCAACCTCGTCCACACCGGCAATCCGCAGACATCCTGCGGCAATCATACGGCGCTCTTCCTCGAAATCTGGTCCCATAAAGGCAGAAACCACAAATCTGCGTGCTTTCACAAGCAAAGGGCGGCCCTTCCTTTCGAAAGAACCGCCCGAACTCGTACCCACCCAACTCGTAAGAGTTACCATTCAACTCATTAATACCCGGGTCGGGGGGGATGAAGCCCCGACCCACCAGCACAGACGGAGATGTGCGGGATGTCCGCGCTGGTATTCTATTCTTGCGCCCTAGCGTCGAGCGACTGACCACCCTTCGCGCCGAAGACAGCGGGCACCGAAAACCGTGCGAACGCCGCGGTTCGTCCGCACCGCGGTTTCGCAGCGATCTGGCAAACGGGACGCAAAGCGATAATTTCGATCCAGACAGCGGGCACCATAGGCAAGACGATCACCGCGCCCCGTCTCAACAACACGCAGACAGGCTTGCGGCAGCGCCCGTTTCTTGTACCCGCGCCCGGCCTTTGGCCCGTGGCGGTTATAGGATTTGGCCCGACTATCAATCCCGCGGCGATTGTTGTGTCCATAGGACTGCTCGGCAGATCCAAGACGACTAGCCCCGACGATCGGCACCGTGTCCTTTCGACGATCATTCCGGTCGTCAATCGCCTTGGCGATTATCGCCACGGTCGCAATTCCAAGAACGGCACGTGCGAGATCATCGCTGTCGGCTTGCGCCGGGGTCACCGCGGCCCCCGCAAGGACCAGTCCCAATATGGCTGGCAAAAAAAGTTTCATCGTCATTCCCCCATCTTCGGCAGGTTGCCGTGGTTGGCTTGGTATCGATTTGAGGCTTGGGGCTTGCGACAAGCAATATCCGCGAACTGCTATTGGATAGCAGTTGACGCGTTCAGCACTGTTATTGATATTCCGGCACGAACACCGCAGGGTCAGGTTCATGAAACGTATAGTGATTTATCTTTGTGCCGGACTTGTTTCGCTGTCGGCGACACAAGCGGCGTATGCGGACTGTTTTGCGGACTACAAGGCAAAACAGGAAAGCCCGTTGCGGCTACACTACGGTGTGATTGAGGTTGATGTGCAGCCTTGCCGCATGTCGCCCGCAGTTTCCGATACCGTCGCCCGGCGCGTTGCCGCCGGGGGGTGGATGTTGTTACAGGTTGAGTCTGTCTTCGACGAAACAGGGCTAGAGGCAAAAAAACGGGATGCAGGTGAATTCTACCTCCGTTACTGAAACGCGCACCGCGGGAACCCGCGTTGTGGCTCTTGGCATAGTCGCGGTCGTCCTGATCCTTGGAAGTGCGGCCGCGTTTCTTTTATGGAGCCTTCCGGACGCCAACGCCTTTAATGCCCGTGTTGAACAACTCTTTGTTGAAAATGCGGATCTGACCTCAAATGCCGAAATCAAGCTCCTCGAAATACTCGCACAATCCGGCACCGCGTTTTCCGAAACACTTGGCAGCTACCGGGTCGTGATCTTCGTACTGATGCTGTTTGCAACTGGCTTGTTGATCGCATCCCTGGTATTTGTGGTCACCATAGTGATTTTGAACCGCAGAATCGGGATGATCGAAAAGCAGGGAATCCAAGTCTCGTCCCTGCGCATCAACCGAAGCGAAAACACCGTCGTTTTGAACGACATGGAATTCAGGCTCACCGGCGCCGCAATTGAAACTCTGTCGGTTCTTGCCGAAGCCCGAATGGATGGCGACGTCTTGACAGGTGCGGAAATCGAGGCCGTCATTTCGGGTCGCGCCGCAGCAGATTGCGAAGAGGCCGCCGGTGCAACCCGCATCAAACGCCTGCGTGACGCGTTGGGCAATCAAATGGTCGCAGAGCTTTTGATCCGCACCGTTGCACGGCAAGGCTACATCTTGTCAATTGATCAAAAAGCCATTCAAATGACTTAAGAAGGGCCGTGCCCCTCGCGATAGCGAATTTCGCGTTGGGGGAATGGAATTTCGATGTTGGCCTCTTTCAGCGCATTCCAAATCAAGAAACGCACCTCAGAAGAATACTTGTTTGGGCCGTCATCAATCCCCTCAACCCAAAACTCGACGCCGAACTCAACACCGCTGTCACCAAAGGCACGCAATTCTACGTCTGGCTCTTCCGGCTCGCTCAAAACGGCGGGGTGTTTCATCACGGCCTTGGTGATCAGATCGGGGATCAGATTGATATCCGTGTCGTAGCTCACCGAAAACTCGACCTCGTAACGATTGCCCGACCCGGCTTCCGACCAATTGATGATCCTCGAGATGATGAAATCTTCATTTGGCACCACAATCCACTTGCCGTCGAAGGTCTCGAGAATAGTCGCGCGTGCGCCCATGCGAATGATCGTGCCGCTTTCGCCGCCGTCAAGCTCGACAAAATCACCGACTGTGGCCTGACCTTCCAGCAACAGAATAATGCCCGAGATAAAATTCGAGGCAATCTTCTGAAGTCCGAAACCAAGACCGACACCAATCGCACCGCCCAACAAGGCAAGCGCCGACAGATCAAGTCCCATGATGTTCAAGAGCACCAGGCCAACAGCGGCAAATATCGCAAGCTCAAATGCCTTGGCCGCCAGCTCCCGCGTTGGAACTCCGAGATTCTCCTGTGCGCGGATATAGGTCGTGCCGTGGTCTGCCGACCAGCGACCAAGCCAGAACAGCACGGAACCCGCGATGATTGCGCGCGCGATTGCAAGGAAGGAAAAGTTGATCCGTCCCATCGAGATACCGTTGGACGCAAGGATCGCAAGCAAGGGGTCAAGCAGACCGACGACATAAAGAACCGCGACAGGAAGAACGACGTATTTGCCAAGTGTCTTCAAGAATGGATCTTTGATAATTTCCTGAACGATGCGGCGCACGGCAAGAAATACAAACACTCGTTTCCCAAGAGCGATGACAGCCCCTGATCCAAACAGCGACCGAGTGACCTGTTCACCAAGTGCCGTGAACGCATAGGCCAGAAGAGGCAGCAAGAGCGGCAGAAACATCAAACCGAACCGGCGCATAGTCGCAAAGCTCGACTGGTTCGCTTCATCAGGGCGTACAAGTTGATCGACCCTGGGGCGAAGCCAAGCCGACATGACGATGGCCAAGACATACGCGGCAATCAAC
>JARFRG010000167.1 GCA_029287375.1 Boseongicola sp.
ATCGCCCGAGCGATTTCGTTGTTTTGCGCACTAAGCTGGCCAGGTGCCGCTTCGATCCACGCCAGCGCTTCGCGAATAGACAGCTGCACAACCTGACCCACATGCAGACCGCCGATCTTCACCGCCAAAGCCTCGGGTCGAAGGCGGTATCCGCCACACGTCCCGCAGGAGCGGTTGTTCTGAAAACGCTCAAACTCCTCCCGGATCCAATTCGAATCGGTCTCTCTGTACCGCCGCTCCATATTCGGAATTACGCCCTCGAATGGCCGCGAAACCTGATAAACACGCCCGCCTTCATCGTAGCGGAATTTAATCTCCTCCTTGCCCGAACCGTACAGGAACACCTGCTTCACATTCTCAGGCAAATCTTTCCATTTTGTGTTCTTGTTGAACTCAAAGTGCTTCGCAATTGCTTCAATTGTTTGCAAGAAATACGGGGACTTGCCTTTTCGCCAAGGGGCAAGCGCCCCATCATAAATTTTCAAATTCTGATCCGGGACTACAAGGCGCTCGTCGAAAAACAGCTCCACCCCAAGTCCGTCACACGACGGGCACGCCCCGAAGGGCGCATTAAACGAAAACAACCGAGGCTCGATCTCGGGGATGGTGAACCCACTGACGGGGCAGGCAAATTTCTCGGAAAACGTGAACCGCTCAGGGTCTTCATCTTCGCCGACGGCGGTTTCAAGGATCGCAATTCCGTCTGCCAAATCCAGCGCGGTTCGAAACGAATCTGCCAAACGCGTGTCCAGCCCCTCGCGCACAACAAGCCGGTCCACGACGACATCAATGTCATGGCGAAACTTCTTATCCAACGTCGGCGCATTATCCAGTTCGTAAAATTGTCCATCAACTTTTACACGTTGAAAGCCTTGTTTACGAAGATCTAAGAATTCCTTGCGATACTCTCCCTTACGGTCGCGCACGATGGGGGCCAGAAGAAACGCACGCGTTCCTTCCTCCATCGCCATGACGCGATCAACCATGTCCTGCACTTGCTGCGCTTCAATCGGAAGACCAGTCGCGGGCGAAAACGGAGTTCCCGCGCGCGCAAACAATAGCCGCATATAGTCGTAAATCTCGGTCACAGTGCCGACAGTGGATCGCGGGTTTTTCGATGTGGTTTTTTGCTCAATTGAAATGGCCGGAGAAAGCCCTGAAATGTGATCAACATCGGGCTTTTGCATCATATCCAGAAACTGACGCGCATAGGCCGACAGGCTCTCGACGTAACGCCGCTGCCCTTCTGCATATACCGTATCAAACGCGAGCGAAGACTTGCCGGATCCCGACAACCCGGTGATCACCACCAGTTTATCGCGCGGAATATCCACGTCGATGTTTTTCAGATTATGCTCGCGCGCGCCGCGCACTTCGATGTTTTTCAACTCGGCCATTACATCACCTCTCGCCACTCGTTGACAGATAGCGGTCCGCCCGCAAACCTCAATGACGCAAATGGAACATTACAAGAACATTAACGCTCCGTCACGCGGAATTCGGGATCTTTCTGTGGATAATCAAAACGAGACCCGCGCCAATGGTCGAGATCACCATGCCAGCGACCGCCAATCCGTTGAATCCGTACCCGATCGCGATGGCAAAAAGTGGCACCGACGCCGCCGTTCCAATATTGCCAAGCTGCGCGATGGCACCATTGGCCCGCGCCTGATCTGCCGGTTCCGCGTTCAGCGCCGGAACATTAGCAAACGACGCCCCAGGCACCAATCCGATGACAACCAATAAGGCCAGGACCACCCAAACGCGCGCCTCGCCGTCGAACGTCATCGCAAGCGCAAACCCGAAAACCGTCAACACAAACCCGGTCACAAGGATCAGACGCGGCGCGACGCTTCGCGCCATCCAGCCTGCACCGAACGTGCCCACCAAAGCCAAAAAAGGCAGGACCGGTCCGGTCCACGCCCCCAAAAACATCGGTAAAAACGTCAAAATCCCAAGGAACATGATCGTGTGCCAAAGGAACCCCAACGCAGGGGCGACCAGTCTTGGCGACGAATAGATCGCCATGTGCCGCGCCCAAAGGTTGCCCTGCCACACACCGCGCGCCACAACCCGTGGTAACAAAGGCCAAAGGGCAGCAATCAAAACAGCGCCGAAGGCAGCGTGCGCCACATAGACCTGACCAGGCCCTTGCAAAAGCGGGATCACCGCGGCCGCTCCGGCAAAACCCACGCCAAAGAACGTGCCCCAAAGCCCCATGGCAACCGGCACATCGCGCGGCGCCGAGACCGCCGCCATCAGCGTCGGCGCGGCGACCACAATCGCGAGATGGCTGAACCCTTCCAACAGGCGCAACCCCATGAACGCCGGAAAGGCCGGCAATAATCCTTGCGCCAGTGACAAAAGCGAGGCAACCGCCAACGCCGTTAACAACACACGACGCGCACCGAATTGTGCGACAATCATGCCCGCCGTCACGCCGAACAAGATCCCCGCAACCGAAAGCGCCGACACCGCATAAGGCACGGGATTTCCCGGATAAATCCCCTCAAGATCAAAAAGCGTCAGAGCAATCTTGGCAAACTGCGCAGCCGCAAACAGCCCCGCAAGAAAGAGAAGCCCGATGAGTTTCCAGTTTGTTTGCATAGCCCCTTTTGGGACCGCCCCATCCCGCGGTCAAGCACCACCTGTCGACGATTCATGCGATGCACCGCCTCACCTGCGGCCTCGACAGATCTTGCGCAGTATCCACAGGTTTATCAGCGGTGTTATCAAGACTGCAATATTGCCGAGAACAGGCGGAAACCCCGCCAGATTGCCGAATGAAACGGCAAAATTCCATGGCATGCCGAACAGCATTAGGAAAATCGCCCAAAACGGATCGGCCG
>JARFRG010000216.1 GCA_029287375.1 Boseongicola sp.
AGCACTACCTGGCTGAACATCCAACGTCGCAGTTGGCTCAAAGTGAAGATTACGACAGTTTTTTGGCGCTGCATTTGGCGGGTCTGATCGGACAACGCTTTCTGGTCCAAGACCGGCCTGTAGAGTTCAGCGCATTCTTGGAGAAGCGCACCCTGGCAGATGTGTTGCTAATGATCGGTGGTCATGTGCCGAGGGCGAGCAGCGCAATTCCCATGCGATTGGCCGTTGAAGACTACTATGCTCTTGAAGAAGGCGGACAGCTTGCAGGAATTCCCGAAGAGCGTCTTGCCGTTTACAGAGGCCTTGACACGTCCGCATCCATCCAAGGAACTGAAAGCGAGCGCAGGCTATACTTGGGTCTGGCTTGCTACAGCAGGGCACAACCAGACGATAGTTTCGTTGTGGATTTCGTGAACGGGACAATCATAGCCAGCTGACGGAAGGCCGGGCCGACCTGATTTAGAGTTTTCCATTTATGATCCCCCGTTCGCGGGACAATTCGACGCCGCGCGGCGCGGCAAGTTCGTGAATGGGCGCTGTCAGACAAAACTGCCTTGAGACGGGCAGGGCGGTTTCGTAGCCTTACAGAATGACCAAACCCAATCCATTCCGCTATTTTAGAACCAGTCCTGAGATCATCCGCCTGGCTGTAATGCTCTACGTTCGCTTTCCTTTGTCCCTTCACAATGTCGAAGACTTGCTCCATGAACGTGGGATCGAAATCAGTCACGAGACCGTCCGCTTTTGGTGGAATAGGTTTGGTCCAATGTTCGCCAGCGAAATTTAGAAGCGGCGATTTCAAGGCATGAAATTTTGCAAATGGAAGTGGCATCTGGATGAGATGTTCGTGAAGATCAAGGGCGGGACCCACTACTTGTGGCGCGCCGTTGATCACGAAGGCGAGGTGCTTGAAAGCTACGTGACGAAGCGGCGTGATCGCAAAGCCGCGTTGAAATTCTTAAAGAAAGCGATGCGGAAGCACGGTCAATGCGACGAGCTCGTCACTGATCGACTCAAGTCATACGGAGCCGCGCTTCGTGATTTGAACGCGCTTGAAAAACAATGCACCGGTCGATGGATGAATAACCGAGCAGAAAACTCACACCTCCCGTTTCGACGAAGAGAACGCGCGATGCTTCGATTTAGGCAAATGCGATGTTTGCAGAAGTAGTGTCGGTTCATGCCTCAGTCTATAACCACTTCAACCAAGAGAGATCGCTTTCAAGTCGAGACATCTTCAAGCTGAAACGTGCCGCTGCACTTGCCGAATGGCGCTGTCTTTGTGCGTCTTAAGTGGCAGTCACACTGTCCTAGCAGAGACTAGTTCGCATTCGTCTGACAGCTCCAAAATCTGTATTGAGTGGATATCATCATTTAAACACTTTGGCAGATCGCAGTGGCAAAGCGCCCTTAACCTTCCCTTATGAAGCTTAAATGAAAACCCCACCAACCTGGAAAACCTATTGTGAGTTTACAAATTAGTTGCACTCCTTGTCGACAAATGTGGGCTCGAGTTTTGCCAAGTTTGCCAGCAGCTCGTTTATCCGCTCAAGATGGGTCCGCATGGCGTTACAGGCCGCTTTTGGGTTACTGTCAGCAACAGCGTCGACAATGGCTGAATGCTCGGCAATGGCACGGTCCGGCGAGGCAGAAAGACCCAAAGTTGCGATGCGGGCGCGGTCGATGTGGAGTTTTGCAGGCTGCAAAAAGCTCCATGCGAAACCGCGACCGGTCGCTTCAAACAGCGAGGCGTGAAACGCCTCGTCTTGCAGATGGAATTCCAGCCGATCCTTCCCGCGGGTTGCTGCATTCTGCCGTTCGATTTGACCACGCAATTGCACAATCAATTCCTCAGAAGGATGTTCAGCCAATTCCCGGATATTTGCTTCTTCTACTGCAAGCCGTAGAAATCCGCCCTGTCGAACAAGTGAGGGTGAGATCGGGCTGACATAGCTTCCCGATTGCGGGATGCGTTTGATAAGGTGTTCGCCTTCAAGTATGCGCAACGCACCGCGCACATGGGAACGGCCAAGATTAAAGGCGTTTCCGACACCGAGTTCCGGAACCGGATCGCCTGGTTTCAACGAAGCCATAATAATGTGCTTGCGTAGGTGGTCCGCCAAGGCCGTGTCTATAGCTATGGAGCGGGGCAGCACAGAGGCATCGAACCCTTCAGCGAATGAAGAGTCAAAGTCCAGTTTTTGCCGCCCCGAGACCAAATCTAGCCGTCCTTCTGCCTTTTGAAGAAATCGGCAATCACCCAGAACGCCTTCTTGTGGGTCGCCTTGTCTTCTGAAATCAAACCCTTGCGGTTCCACCCCTTTTGAACTGCGTTCTGGCGTCTCTCGGTACGGAAATCGTAAAGCAACCACGGCACAAAACCCGCAACGGCACGGTGGCCTTCGATCGCATTGATCTGGTCGCGATAATAATTCACGCCGAAAGCTTCCGAGTTTCGAACAGTTTCGACGTCCTGATTGCCTGCAACCACGTCGCAGCCAGTCTCAGAGATCACCAGAGGCTTGTCCAGATCATAGTTTTCCAGAATGCGGCTGAGATCGCGGACGTTTGCGTCATACCAGCCGAAATATTCATTAATGCCCACGACATCGACCAAATGCGCGAGCGTGTCTTCAACCTTCAGCGTCTCCTGGTTGAAAAGACACGCCGCGGAAAGCGGGCGCGTCGGATCAAGCGTGCGGGCTGTCGTCGCCAGACGCTCGAAAAAGGTATTTCTCGGTCTGGTGTCGGCCGTCTCGTTTGCGAGGCCCCACAAGATGACGCTTGCACGGTTGCGGTCCCGCTTGATGAGTTCAGTCAATTGATTCTGTGCGTCCGCCTCGGTCTCGGATTTTTCAAAATTGATCGACCAATAGGCGGGCAATTCCTCCCATAACATGATGCCTTCCTCATCAGCGATCTCGGCGACGCGCTCGTGATGCGGATAATGGGCAAGGCGCAGGAAGTTGGCGCCCAGTTCGCGGGCATGGACAAGGCGCTTGCAGATGTCGGCCTGCGATGTGACACGCCCCGTTTCCCTGTCATCCTCATGAACACAGACACCGCGCAGATAGACCGGTTCCCCATTGATGAGGACGCGGTCTTTTGACACCGACACGGTCCGAAATCCGACACGCTCTGTCAGTCGGTCGTCACATGTGGTTATGGTGACGTCATAAAGCCTGGGCTTTCCCGGATGCCAAAGGTCGGGGTTGCTCTCGACACGAAGTGTCCCCTTTCCAAGTTCAAGCGGAATTGTCTCGGCAATGCCCAGTTCGGGAATTTCAAGACGTGCTTCGTCTGCATCAGGTGTTGTTTCGACGTCCACGACGATAGCTTGGCCGTCATAGCGAACAAAGGTGTCGCGAAGGTGTTGTTTGGGGACGACGTAGAGCGCCACATCGCGGTGAATACCACCATAGTTGAACCAATCGAAATGATGGCACGGCAGGCGGTCGGGACTGCGCGTGTTTTCGACATGCACCAGCAACTCTCCGGCGCCTTTGAGACGAGCCGAAAGGTCGATGCAAAACGGGGTTGAGCCACCCAGATGGCGTCCCAGGAAAACTCCGTCAAGAAACACACGCGCGCAGTAATTGGCGGCACCGAAACGCAGCACCAGTGCCTCGTCGCCATGGGTGCGCGGGTCCGCGATCTGTCGCGCGCACCAGACGCCGCCTTCATAGTGGTAGAGTTCCGGCTTCGTCAGGTTCCAGACCGACGGGACCGCACAGGTTTCGGCATCATAGGGGTTCCAGTCATGCGGTTCGGGCACGGCACCCCGCTTGAAGGCATACCATTTTTGCCGGAAGCCGGTCTCAAACGGATCAATCGCAAAACGCCAATCGCCGTTCAAATCGTGGCCATTGCGACCGCTTACCTTGAACCAGCTGTCGGCACCGATCAGCGGATTGGCATAGCGATCCATATAATCTTCTTCGTGGAGGAAGGTGACGGCATTGCCCGCCAAATCGCTCTTTTCCATTGTCTACCTGTGTTTGAAATAACCAAGGCCAACCATGTGCCGGAAACCCCAATCGTGATCTTCGGGGTTCAGAACACGCGCAATCATGGCCAGCGCGATCCATCTGAAAAATGTGGCAAATCCGTTCGAGATGCCCTGTGGTTCCGAATAGCCCGTGGTCCAGCCATCGAAGCGCCGCGTGCCTTCCATGGTATCGGCAAAACCGCCATCACCGTTTTGAAACGCCAGCAAGGCATGACCGATTTCAGTGAGCCATTCGACGACCTCGTCTTTGCGATGATCCGTCAGAAAAGCGGCATTCGCGAGAATATCGACAAGATCTGCATCAATGCAGGCGGACACCACGTCGGGCGGTTGTGTCAGGCAATAGTCGACGGCCTTGTCCAGATGCGGAACGGGTCGGCCCAGCTTGTAAAAGAGGTGATAGTTGTGGGTCGCGCCCGCCATTGCATGAAGCAGATCACGTTCGGTTTCCTGACGGTTACCCCAAAAGCCAGTATTCGGGTTACTGTTGTCAATGTGCCAGGCGATCAGCCAGTCAAGCGCGCCAATGGCGGCCTCGCGTGTCTTGTCGTCTTCGCGCAATAAAAGCAAGAAGCTGCCAAGATTGACCATGTTGTTGCCCTCTTGCCACGGATCATCCCAATCCCGTCTGGCCATCCAGCTTTCCATCTTTTCCAGGTCGAGATAACGCCGGGAAAAGTCGGGCACTGGCAGCGATCGGTCCAGCGCTTCGAGTGCGCCAAGCGCGTAATTGCTGATGTGACCGATAAGATAGAAACGCGTTTCCTCAGCGTCGGTTTTCTTGAAGGTGTCTGCGGGGTCCATGCCGTCCAGCCACCACGAGCCTTCGGCTCTGCGCTTCGCCAGTATCCAGTCCGCCATGGCCGACTGACATTCAGGGTCGCTGTCCAGACCATCCCCGATCAAACGTGACAGCATGGCGATGTTGTATGTGCCCGGCAGCGCCATGCCGGGCCATCGCTCCAGATCACATTGCGCACTTTCACGAAAGACCGGCGCGGCTTCGTGTGTCGCGGCCATGGTTCTGATCCACTCATGCGTCAGCGTTCTTGCCTGCGCAATTCCGTCGAGAAGCGCCTCGCTCATCCTTTGACAGCCCCCGAGATCATTCCTTCGATCACGTATTTCTGGGTCATCAGGTAAATCACCACGACAGGCAGCGTGGTCAGTGTGGCCAGCGCCATGATCCCCTGGAAATTTACACCCAGTTCCGAATTCAACGACAGCAGTGCGACGGGCAATGTATAGGTGTCGGTCGACCGCGAGATGACGAGGATGGGAAACCATTGCGCCCAGTTGAGCAGGATAGTGATCAACGCCACGGTCATCACCACCGGCCGGGCCATCGGTGCCACAATACGCAGCAGTATCTTCGCTTCGCTGGCCTTGTCCATCTGCGCCGCCTCGATCACCTCGCTGGGAATTGACCGGAAAAACTGTTCGAACAGAAAGAACTGGATCGGACCGACGCTGAGAAACAGGATAATTCCGGTCATCGTGCCCAGAAGGCCAAGTTGAAACATCACCAGATACACCGGCAAAACCAGCAGCATATAGGGATACATGATCACCAGCAGAAAGCCGACGCGCAAAAGGCCGAAGCCTGGCAGGTTTGGCGCGCGGTAGATTGCGTAAGCCCCAAAACCCGTTGTCAGCAGCGTGAATACCGTTGATGCGAAGGTGATCCAGACCGAGTTCCAGATATAGGTGCTGAGGGGAATTCCAGACATGACCGCGATGTCACGATAGGCGTCGAAATTAAACGTCTCCGGAATAAGCTGGAGCGGCGCAGTCAGGATGGAGTCGGTGTCCTTGAACGACGCCGAAAGCATCCACAGGTAAGGAAACACGAAGAAGATCGAGACGACAGTCGCCAGCGTATAGGCACCAATGCGGATCGGCAGGGAACGGGTCATCTCCAGTCCCTCCGCTGGCTATACCAGTAGAGGCCGGAGGCAAGCACCATGATGACCGCGAACAATACGGTCGCCATGGCAGTTGCCGTGCCATACTGCGCCTGGTCGAATTGCCGGTAGGCGTAATAGGAAATGAAATTGGTGGTCGTTCCGGGACCGCCCTTGGTAATGACGACCACGACGGTGAATGTCTTGAGAAACTGGATCAGCGCATAGATCATGTTGATGGTGATCGCGGGGCGCAGTTGCGGCAGCGTGACCTTGTAGAACTTTCGCCAGAAACCAGCGTTGTCCATCATTGCGGCTTCGTCCAGCGACTTGTCCAGCATTGCAAAATTGGCAAGGAAGATAACGATGTAAAAGCCGACATGATACCACATCTCTGCAATCAAGATGGCGATGGTCGCTGTTTGAACGCTTGAGACCCCGCCAAAATCGGGAAGTCCAATGGCGTTAAGCATGGCGTTGATGGCGCCGAAGTCACTGGAATACATCCATTTCCAAACGATGAAACCCGCGACATCGGGTGTCACGACAGGCAGGAAGCAGCACAGCTTGAAGAGCCATGCCCCGCGCGACAACACACTGGAGCTGAGAAACATCGCATAAAAAAGGGCGATGGTCAGGTTCAAAAGAACGGCGATGAGCGTGTAGCGCAAAGTCAGCCAGGCCGACTTCAGAAAGACAGGGTCGTTGAATATCTTGATGTAGTTGCTCAGCCCCACATAAACGGGATCGGGGCTGAGCGCTGTGTAGCTGTCGGTAAACGACGTCTGGATTGACAAAGCGATGGGCCAGAGACCCATGACGATGGTTAGCAGGGCAAACGGCGCGGCAAAGAGATAGAAGACTGTCGATTTGCCGAGTTTGAATTGAGCTAACATCGTTGCGGGTCCCGCCTTCGCGATCATGTCAGGATTACTGCATCAACGCGTCGCGTTTTTCACGCATACGGTCCGCCAGTTCTTCCACATAGGCGTCCCAGTCGTCCTGCGGGTCGACCAATATCTCGACCAGTTCCCGGTGAAATTCGGCTTCCAGTTCGGGATAGAATGAATGCACCGATTCAGGGAAGTCGTAGGCATTGAGCGTGTGCTTGGGCTGCGCGAAATACAGGCGGCGCTCGGACAACCCTTCAATCTCGAAGTCACCACGCACCGCTGCCCCAACATTCTGCAACGAGGCCGCTTGCGCCTCCTTGGACAGCATGAACTTGGCAAACTCAACGGCAAGATCGAGGTTTGGCGCGTTTTCAGGCACGGCCACTCCGCGCATACCGCCAATCACAACCGCGTTTTCTGTTCCGTTTATATGGGCCGGCCATTCACCGATCCGGAAGTCGCCATTGAGACTTTCCTCTGTGTCCCATTTTTTCACATTCCAGTCACCGACCCGGAACATACCTGCACGGTTGCCTTCGATAACCTGATACATTTCAGGGAAGGAATGCGTGATCGTGTCGGGAGAGACCAAGCCATATTCGGTGAATGTCTTGAGAAACTCGATCAGCACAGCCTTGTGATCGGGTTGGTCGATCGTAATCTCGCCGTCGGGGTCTATCAGCGTGTGTCTAAGGCCAGCGCCGAATGTATAAAGGTCGAGCATATGAATAAGGTCGCGTGGATTTGCGGCCTGAAGCGCCAGGCCGTAGGTGTCGGCGCGGCCGTTGCCATCGGGGTCTTCTTCTACAAATTTTTTCGCAACCCGTATGGTGTCTTCCCAGGTTTCGGGAAATTCCTCACCCACGGCGTCAAGCCATGAGTCGCGGATACCAAACCCCATCTGAACGCGCTGAACAGGCAGGATGATCATCTCGTCGTTGTAGGTTGCCACGCCGATGTCGGACTCGGTCAAAAAGCCGACATCGTCCATGGCGCCGAATGTCTCAGTCAGGTCTTTGATCTTGCCAGTTTGATTGACGACGCGGATCACGCGCTCATAGTTGTTGTAGATCAGATCCGGCGCGGTATTGGTGTTGATAGCCGCGATGGATTTGCCATACCATTGGTCGGTGGGAAAAGACACCGACGTCACAGTGACGCCAGGGTTCGTCTTCTGAAAGACTTCAGACATCTTATCGAACCAGGCAATGCCATTATCACCCAGATCGTGCCAGACGACCAGTTCTTGTGCGCTTGCCGTTGTCGTGCAGAGCGCGAGAGCCGTTGCTCCCATCAGTGCATTGAGTTTCATCCATTCCTCCCTGGAAATCGCTGTAACGAAGAATTCGCTTAAGATCGAAGTGATCTTGCATTTTCTTGTATTCTAGTTTACCAAATAATGCAAGCCTCCAAATTTATGTGAAATGGAACGTCATGACCACCTCTTCCTTCCTCCATCCCGACCGTCTGCTGCCGGCTCAGGAAAGCCTTCGGGACGTGGCGCGCGATCTCTTTGCGCATATTGCCGATGCGCCGATTATCAGCCCGCATGGGCATGTCCCGGTGGAATGGTTTGCGCCGGATTTTCGCTTTGGTGATGCAACCGACATTCTGATCCGCCCCGACCACTATGTTTTGCGGATGTTTGCCAGCCAGGGGTTTCGCTATGAAGACTTGGGCGTCGCCGGAAAAAACAGCACCGATGTCGCAGATTCGCGGACCGCTTTCCGCACGTTTGCCGCCAACTACGATTTGTTTCTGGGCACGCCGACCCGGCTTTGGATGGACCACGCTCTTTACGAGACGCTCGGCGTTTCAGCGCCGTTAAGCGCAAGGACCGCTGACGCCGTATACGATGAAATCAATGCCGCGCTGGCAGGGCCGGAATTCAGTCCGCGGCTGCTTTATCAGCGCTTTGGCATGGAAATCCTGGCGACGACCGACACGGCGATCTGCGACCTGGAAGGGCATAAGACCCTTGCCGGCGACCCAATGTGGAATGGCCGGGTGGTGCCGACATTCCGGCCCGATTCGATCACGGACCCCGAACACAGGGATTTTGAAATCGACATGGCCGCCCTTTCGGAAATCACGGGCGAGGATGTAACGACATGGCGCGGCTATCTTGCGGCGATCCGCCTTCAGCGGGACGCTTTCCGAAAAGCCGGTGCGACAGCCACCGATCATGGTTTTCTGACCCCGGAGGCAGCGGAGCTTTCGAAGGCAGAAAGCCAGGCCCTCCTCAGTGTCGCTCTGTCAGGCAAGGCGACCAAGCATCAGGCGCAAACCTTCCGCGCGATGATGCTGTTTGAAATGGCCCGAATGAGCTGCGACGACGGGCTGGTGATGCAGATTCATGCCGGTTCGTTACGCAACTATGCGCCCTCCATGCTTGACCGGTTCGGCCTTGATCGGGGCTATGACATTCCGCAAAGCACCAACTGGACCGCCGGGCTCAAACCCTTGCTGGACGCTTTTGGCTTCGATCGCCGGTTGCGCATCATACTTTACACTCTGGACGAGACGACCTATGGCCGAGAGCTGGCGCCGCTTGCTGGTGCGTTTCCGGTCCTGACACTGGGCGCGCCTTGGTGGTTTTTCGACAGCCCAATGGGAATTTCGCGGCAATTCGATGCAGTGATCGAAACGGCGGGATTCCAGAATCTCGCGGGGTTTGTGGATGACACGCGCGCCCTGCTGTCGATCCCGGCGCGTCATGACGTTTATCGGCGCATGGTGGCATCGAAGCTGGCAGGTATGGTCGGCGATCGCCAATTGACGATGGCACAGGCTGAAAAGCTGTCTCTTATACACATCTCCGAGCCCACGAGACGAACAATTCCATCTCGTATGCCGTCTTCAGCTATAAAAAAGGGGGGGGGCGGGGGGGTGGGGGGGGGGGGGGGGGGGGGGGGGGGGGGG
>JARFRG010000192.1 GCA_029287375.1 Boseongicola sp.
GCCAGTCCGTACGCGCTCCGTTTGAGCCAATCTGAGGGGCTGTTTTCCTCTCGATGAACTTGTTGCTGGATCAGCGCGGCCTCAACAATTTGGGGTAGCTTTGGACCAAATCTACTGAGAACACGAAGCGTGCGCCCCAAATCGCGGAGTATGGCTTTCGGTCCAACATTTTCCGAGATGTAGCCTTCGACAATGGGCTGCGAGACGGTCCAGATATTGATATTCGGGTTCAACGATCGAGATACGCCTTCTACGACGACCATTGTGCGTTGAAGTAGAATCAACTCGGTTCGCGTCTCCATTCCGAAACGCTCTGTGACTTCAAAAAGGTAATTGAACAGGCGGCCCATCGAAATACGGCTGGCATCCATGCCGAAAATCGGCTCTCCGACGGCGCGCAGTGCGCGGGCAAATTCGTCAACATCGCGATCGGCAGGGACATATCCGGCTTCAAAGTGAACCTCCGCCACGCGGCGATAATCCTTCCGAATGAACCCAAAGAGGATCTCGGCGTATACGCGCCGTGTGTACTCGTCGATGCGGCCCATGATCCCAAAGTCCAGAGCAACTAGAGTGCCATCAGGTGCGATCTTGAGATTGCCCTGGTGCATATCTGCATGAAAATAACCGTCTCGAAGCGCGTGCTGAAGAAAAAGCGTCAGAATACGCTCGCCCAGCGCATCGCAGTCATGACCGGCGGCTTTGATAGCCTGGACGTCGCCCGAAGACACACCTCCTACCCATGCCAGGGTCATCACCCGGCGAGACGACAAGAACCACTTCACTTCTGGCACGTCAAAGCCTTCGTCATTGGCGGTATTTGCGGCGAATTCGGCAGCAGAGGCCGTCTCGAGACGCAAATCCAACTCGCCCATCACGACGCCCTCAAAATGTGAAATCACATCCATCGGACGAAGGCGACGAGTTGACGGCGCCAAGGTTTCGATCATTCGGGCCGCCAGATAGAACGCATCGATATCGCGACGAAATGCTTTTTCGATCTTGGGTCGCAGAACCTTGACTGCAACTTCTTCACCGGTACTGGCAAGTCTCGCTTTGTGAACCTGTGCGATAGATGCAGCAGCGACCGATTCGGAAAACTCGCTGAAAACTTCATCAACGGCAATCTCAAGTTCTTTGGAGACTGTTGCTTTTGCAATCTCGGTCGAAAACGGGGGCAGCTTGTCTTGCAATACACGCAACTGAAGGGCCAACTCATCCCCAACTACATCCGGCCGGGTCGACAGGATTTGCCCAAATTTAATATACGCCGGGCCAAGTGCGGTCAGCGCACGCGTTGCAGGCGGCTGCGACATGTCCCCTTTGTACCCAAGCCACTTGAAAGGCCAGCCAAGCACTCGGGCGGCAATCCGAAGAGACGTGGGGGCGTTGAAGGCTTCAAGGACGACATGCATCGCCCCGGTTCGTTCAAGGGTCGCGCCAGTACGGATAAGGCGCAGAATATTGTGGGGCCCACGCACCTAGAGTTTCCATCCGGAATGAAGCGCGGCAATTCCCATTGAAAGGTTTCGATATTTGACCTGTTCGAACCCGGCTGTAGAAATCTTATCTGCAAAAGTTTCTTGGTTCGGAAAGTTCCGTATTGATTCAACCAAATACTGGTAACTGTCATAGTCATTCGCGATGAGTTTCCCCATTCTCGGGATCACGTTGAAAGAGTAAAGGTCATAGAGCTTCTGCATCCCATCGACCGGCAGCTGTGAAAACTCGAGGACCATCAACCGACCGCCCGGGCGAAGGACGCGGTAGGCTTCGCTCAATGCGTCCGGGATGCGTGTCACATTTCGAATGCCGAACGAAATTGTGTAAACGTCGAAAGAATTGCTCTCAAACGGAAGTGCCATGGCATCGCCGGCTACCCAGTCCAGGGATTCCGACAAATCAGTGGCCTCGGCTCGTTTTCTCCCTTCGACCAACATGGATTCTGTCATATCAAGGACGACCGCCTCAGACCCTTTTGCACGCTTCAGAAACCGAAATGAAATGTCGCCCGTTCCACCAGCGACATCCAAGAGTCGTTGACCCGGGCGCGGTGCGAGCCAGTCCATCATCGCCTCTTTCCAAAGGCGATGGATGCCGACAGACATCACATCGTTCATGACATCGTATTTTGATGCGACATTTGTGAACACGTCGTGGACCAATCCGGCCTTTTGATCTTCGCGCACTTCACGCGCCCCAAAGTGGGTTGTCTTTGCAAGATTGTCGTCTGTCATGTTGCCGAGCCCAATTCTTTCTCAATTGTCGATATAGTGTGGCTGCGCGAGACACAAACGTGTTGAATGGACGCGGACATGGCCTTTGCGCCTGTGCAAGTCACCAGTCTTTGGTCGTCATCTCCTATTCCGCCCACCGGCAAAGGCGCGTATCTCTTTTCTTGAAGAGCAATCAGAACGAGCGCGGTGCTTTCGCGCCAGAAACCGGAGGCATATGCCTGAACTTCCAGAGGTCGAAACCGTCCGAACAGGTCTCGTGCCAGTTATGGAGGGACAGGTTATTGCCCGCGCCGATATCCGTCGTCCCGACTTGCGATGGCCATTGCCCGATAATATGTCAGACCGCCTGACTGGTAAGCGCGTAAAATCTTTGCGTCGTCGTTCGAAGTATATCCTGGTCGATCTTTCCAGCAGTGAGACGCTGATTATCCACCTGGGGATGTCCGGGCGCATTCTAATTTCCAACGAAATGACCGGATCGTTTCATCACTCGCATCCCGCTCCCGAAAAGCATGATCACGTTGTTCTTGATATGGAAAACGGTGCGCGTGTCACGTTCAATGATGCCAGACGCTTTGGCGCCATGGACCTGACGTTGACCGCAGCCGTCGAAACACATTGGCTCTTAAAGGACATTGGGCCGGAACCACTTGGGAATGCATTCAACGAAAATTACTTGGCCGCGCAACTTATGGGCCGTCAGATGCCGATGAAGTCCGCGCTGCTTGATCAAAAGATTGTTTCGGGCCTGGGGAACATTTACGTCTGTGAAGCGCTTAACCGTGCGGGAATATCTCCGCGACGAAAGGCCGGAAATCTGACGCGCAAAAGCATTTCGCGCCTTGTTCCAATTATACGAAACGTCCTGACCGAAGCGATCGCGGCTGGCGGATCGTCTCTGCGAGATTTTCGTCAAGCGGATGGTGAGCTGGGCTATTTCCAGCACGCGTTTCGGGCTTACGACCGTGAGGGTAAGCCCTGCAAAACGCTCGACTGTCCTGGAGAAATCGCACGCATAGTGCAGTCGGGTCGGTCCACCTACTATTGTCCGCGCTGTCAAAGATAGCTTGATCCTTGCGGTTTGAGTGCTAAGCCTTTCTCTTTACTGCAGCCGCAAGAGTGGGGATTTATGGCCTATAACTCGATCATCGTGGACGTCGAAGACCAGATTGCGACGATACGGCTTAACAGGCCGGACGCACTGAACGCTTTGAACGCTGAATTGCTTTCGGAATTGGCGGACGCCGTGTCTGCGGCTGATGCAAATGATAAAATCCGGTGTCTAATTCTGACGGGTTCGGAGAAGGCTTTTGCTGCCGGAGCTGATATCACCGAGATGGCAGACTTAAGCTTCGTTGATGTTTTTTCCACTGATTATCTGGCGCAGGATTCGGCTGCAATTGCACGCTGTCGCAAGCCGATCATTGCCGCTGTCTCGGGATATGCTTTGGGTGGCGGCTGCGAACTGGCGATGATGTGCGACTTCATTATTGCTGCCGATACAGCGAAATTTGGCCAGCCGGAAATCAATCTGGGTGTGGTTGCAGGGCTTGGCGGCTCTCAGCGGCTGACTCGATTTGTTGGAAAATCGAAAGCGATGGAAATGCACCTAACTGGACGTTTCATGGATGCTGACGAAGCCGAGCGTTCGGGTCTTGTCAGTCGTGTTGTGCCGGTCAAAAAGTTGATGGAAGACGCAACTGCGACGGCGCAGAAGATCGCTGAGAAGTCCTTGATTGCGACAATGGCCGTGAAAGAGGCAGTGAACCGCAGCTTTGAGACGACGCTCAGTGAAGGGCTTTTGTTCGAGCGTCGTATGTTTCACGCGATGTTTGCGACTGAGGATCAGTCAGAAGGGATGACTGCCTTTAAGGAAAAGCGCGAAGCGCAGTTCCGCGACAGGTAGGTATTTTCTTCCAAAGGGCTTCCAATTGCCCCCCGAATCCCTTAGACGCCGCAGCACATGCGCGTGAGGCCCGCTACGGCCAGACTGTTCCGGTTTTGAAACCCGGCGTTGGGCTCTTGCGCAAGAAATTTGATCTAAGCCCGACGAAAGGGAAACAACCATGGCGAATTCGCCCCAGTCCAAAAAACGCGCCCGTCAGAACGAGGCCCGCTTTGCCATCAATAAGGCCCGCCGTTCGCGGATTCGGACACACTTGCGTAAAGTTGAAGAAGCGATCGCATCTGGCGACAAAGAAGTTGCAACCGCAGCGCTTCGGACCGCTCAGCCTGAATTGATGCGTGGCGTCACAAAAGGCGTTTACCATAAAAACACGGCGTCTCGGAAAATGTCGCGACTGTCTGCCCGAGTCAAAGCACTGGGCTGAACGATCGCCTGAAATTTTTTTTACGCGCCCAATTTGGGCGCGTTTTTTTGTTAAGCGTTTGACGTTATAAGACTCTCTCTTTTGCAATTTCACCACCCGTTCGGGATTCGTTTTGGCAATCGCTGAGTCAAGTGCAAAGGTCTGTTGCGAGGCGTATGCTCACCGGCCTAACGTAGCCTTGCGATTCACATCGTCCTTGGGGGGACATGGTTAATGAGCGGGGCATCTGACCTAGGCGTCGGCGAGGTAACTCCTGACGCTGCATGGCGGATATTAGAGGGTGATTCCTCGGCTAGGCTTATTGACGTCAGGACACGCGCCGAATGGGGATTTGTCGGCGTACCTGATATTGGAAAGATGGGACATTCGACGATTTTCGTCGAGTGGCTTGGCTTTCCTGGCATGTCTGCAAACCCGCAGTTCGTGGCTGAGGTGATGGAAGCAATTGGGGATGAATCCCCAACAAAGCTTCTGTTCATTTGTCGGTCCGGCGTGCGTTCTCTTCGGGCTGCCAATGCGATTGCCGAACACTTTGTCGATAACGGGGTGGCGGCAGAGTGCTTGAATGTAGCCGAAGGTTTCGAGGGCGATCTGGATCCAGAGGGACACCGGAGCGTTTCCAATGGATGGAAGGCCCGGGGGCTGGCTTGGCACCAGTCTTGAAAAAGAAACGCGAGCACGACGGGTCGAAGAAAAATGACAGAAGAGACATGGGGCAACATCCGCGGCGAACTCTTGAAGTCCGT
>JARFRG010000193.1 GCA_029287375.1 Boseongicola sp.
GCCGCAATCTTTTCGGGATCATCGCGTTCGGAGCGATGCAAAATCTCGCTCGCACCCTTCGCGCCCATCACCGCAACTTGTGCGGTCGGCCAGGCATAATTGAAATCGCCCCGCAAATGCTTGGATGCCATCACCACATACGCGCCACCGTAAGCTTTGCGCGTGATCACCGTCACCTTCGGGACTGTGGCCTCACCGTAAGCGAACAGCAATTTTGCACCGTGCTTGATCACCCCGTCGTATTCCTGCGCTGTCCCCGGAAGAAACCCAGGCACATCCACAAGCGTCAATATTGGGATTTCAAACGCATCGCAGAACCGAACGAAACGCGCCGCCTTACGGCTTGAAGCGATGTCCAAAACTCCGGCAAGAACCATCGGCTGGTTCGCCACAACACCCACGGTCGATCCTTCCAGCCGAATAAAGCCTGTCAGGATATTTCCGGCAAAGGCCTCCTGGATTTCATAAAAATCACCTTCGTCGGCAATCTTATGAATCAGCTCTTTCATATCGTAGGGCTGGTTCGGATTTGCGGGAATAAGCGTATCAAGACTGTCCTCAACCCGATCTGGATCGTCGAAGAAGGGCCGCACGGGGGGCTTTTCAAGGTTCGACAATGGCAGAAAATCAATCAGACGACGTGTTTCCATCAGCGTCTCGACATCATCCTTAAATGCCGCATCCGCAACCGAGCTTTTGCGCGTATGAGTCGTGGCCCCGCCTAGCTCTTCGGCGGTCACGACCTCATTGGTGACGGTCTTCACGACATCCGGGCCTGTCACGAACATGTACGAACTGTCTTGCACCATAAATATAAAGTCTGTCATCGCAGGCGAATAGACCGCGCCACCGGCACATGGCCCCATGATCAGGCTAATCTGCGGCACAACGCCCGATGCCAGAACATTGCGCTGAAACACCTCAGCGTATCCCGCAAGACTGGCAACGCCTTCTTGAATGCGCGCGCCACCGGAATCATTGATCCCGATGATCGGTGCACCATTTTGCATCGCCATGTCCATGATCTTGCATATCTTTTGAGCATGCGTCTCTGACAGTGAGCCACCAAACACGGTGAAATCCTGGCTGAACACATAAACCATCCGGCCATTCACTGTACCCCAGCCGGTGATCACGCCGTCACCTGCGGGCTTTGTATCTGCCATGCCAAAATCGGTGGTGCGATGAGTGACAAACATATCGAACTCTTCGAACGAGTCCTCATCCAAAAGCAACTCAACCCGCTCTCGCGCGGTCAGCTTGCCCTTGGCGTGCTGGGCATTTCGACGGAGTTCGCCCCCGCCTGCACGCGCAGCTTCGCGACGGCTCTCAAGTTCAGAAAGAATATCGGCCATGATCCACTCCTCGTGACGTCCTTCTGAGCTATCGTTTTGACGCCGAAACAGAAAGCAAAATATGGCAAATTTGCAAACTTAATGCCTCTCGACACGTCGATTATGCAAATCAGCTAAGTGGCGCAATTCGTGAGGAATGCTGTGTGGACATAAGGCCACCCCGCACGATACGTCTCGTGGATGTCATCACGCCCCGAGATCCGTTTTCTGGACCGCACCACGCCGCCACACATTGTCACTCTCGTTCTCATGGCGGGCGTTGCCGCTATGAACATGGCCGCGTTTTTGCCGTCCCTGCCCCGAATGACCACGCATTTCAACACCGACTATAGCGTCATGCAATTGTCGGTCTCGCTCTACCTTGCCGCGACCGCCATTCTGCAATTAGTCATCGGCCCGCTCAGTGACCGGTTCGGCCGCCGCCCCGTCGTATTGGTGTGCCTTGGCATCTTCATCTTCGCCACGCTTGGCTGCCTGTTTGCGCCAAGCATCGAAATTTTCCTCGCCTTTCGCATGCTGCAAGGCGCGGTTGCAGTCGGCCTCGTCCTGTCGCGCGCAATCGTGCGCGATATGGTGCCCCAACGCGAAGCGGCGTCTATGATCGGCTATGTCACGATGGGCATGGCTTTGGTGCCGATGATTGCCCCAATGATCGGCGGCGCGCTGGACGAAATTTTTGGCTGGCAGGCGACCTTCGTGTTTCTCGCCGCCTCTGGGTTGGGCGTCTTGTTGCTGTGCTACTTTGATCAGGGCGAGACTGCGTCGGGCGATGGAAAATCCTTTCGGGATCAGATCCGCGAGTACCCCGAATTGCTCGCCTCGCGCCGCTTTTGGGGTTACGTTTTCGCCGCCGCATTCGCCAGCGGCACCTTCTTTGCTTTCCTCGGAGGCGCGCCGCTTGTTGCCAGTGACGTCTACGGCCTCAGCGCGTTTTGGGCCGGCATCGGATTTGGCGCGCCCGCTATCGGTTACGCGATCGGTAATTACCTCTCGGGCCGGTTTTCCATCCAGTACGGGATCAACGCGATGGTGCAGGCTGGCACGGTGATCACAACTTTGGGCATGATTCTCGCTCTTGCAATTAGCCTTGCAGGCTACGGATCCGCGATCAAGTTCTTCGCTCTCTGCACATTTGTGGGTGTTGGCAATGGGTTGGTCATGCCAAATGCAAGTGCCGGAATGCTCTCGGTGCGCCCGCATCTCGCTGGCACTGCATCAGGCCTCGGAAGCGCTATCCTGATCGGCGGCGGCGCGGCCCTCTCGGCCTTTGCGGGCGTCGCGCTAAGCTGGGGCGGCGGAGACATCCCACTCCTCGCGATAATGGCGATCTCGGCGACGCTTGGATACATTTCGGTCCGCTTTGTCATCGCACGCGAAAAACGCCTGGAAGAAACCACCCCCTTGCCGGATTAACAAATTGACGGCACGCTGTTTGCAAATATGCAATTGTGAGGGGCCCAGATGGGTGTTCAGAAACTTTATGCCGGCGCAAAACTGCGTGAAACCCGCACCGATCTGGGATTGACCCAAAAGGCCTTCGCCGAAAAGCTCAGCATTTCCCTGCCCTACCTCAACCAGATGGAGAACAATCACCGCCCGATAAGCTCGGCGGTGATCCTTGCGCTTGTGCAAGAGTTTGGATTTGACGTCAGCGCTCTTGCCATCGGAGACGGCGAACGCATGGTGACGGACCTGCGCGAAGCACTTGCCGACCCACTGTTCAAAGATGCCGCACCCGCCCTCTTGGATCTGCGACTCGTCGCCACAAACGCCCCTGCCGTTGGCCGCGCGTTTCTCGCCCTTCACCGGGCGTATATGCAAACCAATGAACGCTTTGCGTCTCTCGACGAAGCCCTCGACACCGGAGAAGTCCGCCCCGGCGCATCCCCCTGGGAAGAGGTGCGCGACTTTTTTCACTATTGCGACAACTACATCGACGCCGTTGATCGCGCCGCAGAACGCTTTGTGGGTGATCGGTCCGCAGATGCCGCCATCGCCGAGGCGCTGTCTGACCTCGAGGTAACCCTGCGCCTTGTGGCCGACGACACAAAAATCCGCAGCTTTGACCCTGCAAACCGCACGCTGACCCTGTCTTCGACCGCGCCCCTCCCTACCCGGCGCTTTCAGGCGCTGCATCAGATCGCCCTTTTGACCAAAGCTGATCTGCTGGATGCAACGCTTGACCTGGCGCGCTTTCAGTCCGACCAAGCCCGCGATATCGCAAAGATCGGCCTTGCGAACTACTTCGCCGGGGCGTCGCTCATGCCCTACAACGCATTTCTCACAGCGGCGAAATCCACCCGGCACGACCTGGAAAAGCTTGCCCACACTTACGGGGCGTCGCTCGAACAAGTTGCCCACCGCCTGTCGACCCTGCAACGACCCGGCGCAAAAGGTGTTCCTGTGTTTTTCGTGCGCGTTGATCAGGCCGGAACAATTACCAAACGCCACTCGGCCACACGCCTGCAGTTCGCGCGCTATGGCGGTGCCTGCCCGCTTTGGAACGTCCACACGGCATTCGAAACACCGGGGCAATTCATCCGACAACTGGCCGAAACGCCCGACGGCGTGCGCTACCTCTGTCTTGCCCGCGATGTGACCCACGGCGGCGGAGCCTGGCGCGCGCCTGTGCGACGCTACGCAATCGGACTTGGGTGCGAGATCAGTCACGCCGCGGACTTCGTCTATTCAGACGGCCTCGACACCTCGGATGCCTCTGCATTTGAAGCCATTGGAATTTCGTGCCGGATTTGTCCCCGCACCGACTGCCATCAACGCTCGTTGCCGCCGCTAGAGCGAACGCTGCAAATCGACCACAACCGACGCCAGACATTGCCCTACGATGTTCTGGACTAGCGCGTTAAACCGCCGTCCGCGCAGACACATCATCTATGGCCTGTTCGATCATCGCCAAACAATCGGGATCCGAAAACCGATGATCGGCCCCCTTAACAAGCGTCAGCCGGATATCTGCACCTTGGGCATGATCCAGCAATCGATACGCGACCGACGTATCAACATCCGCATCCGCCGTGCCTTGTAAAAACCGCGTCGGAAACGGCAGCGCCAAAGGGGTCCGCAAGACAAGCCGCTCGCGGCCCTCTTCAATCAAACGGCGCGTGATCACATATGGCCCTTCCGAATACTCGGACGGCAACTCAACGCACCCTGCTTCAGCCAACTTAGCCCTTTGTCCCGCATCAAACCCGGCCCACATGCTGTCTTCGGTAAAATCGGGCGCCGCCGCGATTGTTACCAGTCCCGCCACCAGATCAGGCCGTTCCCGCGCGATCAAAAGACTGATCCATCCGCCCATAGAAGAGCCGACCAAAACCTGCGGACCGTCGCACAGGGATGAAATGATATCCACGGCATCTTCAAACCAATCCCCGATGGCCCCATCCAGGAATTCCCCGGACGACTGGCCATGCCCTGAATAATCGAACCGCAAAAACGCTCGATCGTGTCTTTGCGCCCATTCCTGAAGGTAGATCGCCTTGGTGCCCTCCTTATCCGACCGAAAGCCGCCAAGAAAAACAACGCCGGGTTCGCGTCCGCTGGTCCGGGTATAGGCCAGGTGCCGCGCTCCGTTTCTATGAATTCCGTCCGCCATAAGCGCCCTCCACTGTGACAAAACGCTACCCTATCAATCACATGATGCAAGCGCTTGCCGGCCATGTGTTGACTTTCTCACTATCACTTGCCAAATCCCTCTCAACACATAACCCGCAACCGGGCGCTCCGTGGGCGCCAAACTGACGAGGAGCTTTCAGGCCAATGGCCCAGATTTCCCTTACCCTTCCCGATGGCAATTCCCGTGTTTATGAAGCCGGCATCACCGCAGGCGACGTCGCCGCCGATATCTCGACATCGCTTGCCAAAAAGGCGATCAGCGCGACTGTGAACGGCGCGCATCACGACCTTCAATGGCCGATAAATGCTGATGCAGATATCGCAATTCACACGATGAAAGACGATGAGCAGGCGCTCGAACTGATCCGCCACGATCTCGCACACATCATGGCCCGCGCGGTTCAAGCACTTTGGCCTGATGTCAAAGTCACCATCGGCCCGGTGATCGAGAATGGCTGGTACTACGACTTCGACCGCGCCGAATCCTTCACGCCCGAAGACCTCGGCGAGATCGAAGCCAAGATGAAAGACATCATCAATTCCCGCGATACCGTGCGCACGGAAATCTGGGACCGGGCACGCGCCGTGCAGCACTATACCGACACCGACGAGCCCTTTAAGGTCGAATTGATCAACGCCATTCCAGGGGACGAGCCACTCCGCATGTATTGGCATGGCGACTGGCAGGATCTTTGCCGCGGCCCGCACCTTCAGCATACAGGTCAGGTGCCTGCTGATGCTTTCAAATTGATGAACATCGCAGGTGCGTACTGGCGTGGCGACAGCAACCGCCCGATGCTTCAGCGTATCTATGGCGTTGCGTTCAAGAACCGCGATGATCTCAAAAAGCACCTCCACATGCTCGAAGAGGCCGCCAAGCGCGACCACCGCAGATTGGGCCGTGAAATGGACCTCTTCCACATGCAGGAAGAAGCCCCCGGCCAGATATTCTGGCACCCGAATGGCTGGACGATTTACACGGTCCTTCAGGATTATATGCGCCGCAAACAGCGCGCGGATGGTTACGTCGAAGTCAACACACCGCAGGTTGTGAACCGCCGCCTTTGGGAAGAATCCGGTCATTGGGAAAACTATCAAGAGCATATGTTCATCGTCGAAGTCGACGAAGATCACGCCCGCGAGAAATCCGTTAACGCGCTCAAGCCAATGAACTGCCCTTGCCACGTTCAAATCTACAATCAGGGTCTGAAAAGCTACCGTGACTTGCCCCTGCGCATGGCAGAGTTCGGATCGTGTAACCGGTACGAACCCTCCGGCGCGCTGCATGGGATCATGCGCGTGCGCGGCTTTACGCAAGACGATGCGCATATCTTCTGCCGCGAAGACCAGATTGAATACGAATGCGCACGCTTTATTGAATTCCTCTCGGGCGTCTACAAAGACTTGGGCTTCGAACATTTCGAAATCATGTTCGCGACGCGACCGGAAAAGCGCGTCGGCACCGAAGAGAGCTGGGACAAGATGGAGGCTGCGTTGGAAAATGCGATCCAGAAAACCGGCCATTCCTACACGCTCGATCCGGGCGAAGGGGCGTTCTACGCGCCAAAGCTGGATTTCAAACTCACCGATGCGATCGGCCGTGTTTGGCAATGCGGCACTTTCCAGGTTGACCCGAACTTGCCTGAACGGCTCGGCGCACATTACATCGGCGAGGACGGCGACAAACACAGACCCTACATGTTGCACCGCGCTTGCCTCGGATCTTTCGAGCGTTTTATCGGCATCCTGATCGAGAATTTCGCGGGCCGTTTGCCACTATGGCTTGCGCCCCGTCAGGTTGTCGTGGCCTCGATCGTGTCCGACGGCGATGACTATGTGCAAGAGACAGTGGAAGCGCTCCGCGCGGCGGGACTGCGCGCCGAAGCCGATGTGCGCAACGAAAAGATCAACTATAAAGTCCGTGAACACTCGCTTGGGAAGGTCCCTGTTATTCTGGCAGTCGGGCAACGTGAGGTTGCCGAAGGGACTGTGTCAGTACGCCGCCTTGGCGAAAAACAAACAAGCGTAGTCGCGCGAGATAGCCTCATCGCCGACCTTGTTCGCGAGGCTACGCCGCCGGATCTTTTGAAGAACTGATCCGTTCATCGGTTTCACGACGCCTGATCAAACGACCAAAAATATTTGCCCCTACCCCTCGCTGACACGTTTCAGCTCGGGGTGGGCATAGGTCGCATCCGCCAGCGCCTCGCTTGCCGGGGCGGGCCGCCCGAAAAGATACCCTTGTCCGCTCTTGCATCCCAACTGTGAAACAAAGTCCTTCTGCGCCACCCGCTCGATCCCCTCAACCACCACATCAAGACCAAGGCTTCCGGCCAGATCGATCACCGCATCCAAAATGAACTGCGCTTCGGCGCTTTCCTCAATCTCGTCAATCAGCGACTTGTCGATTTTCAATTCATCTGCTGAAATCGTGCGCAGATAAACCAACGAAGAATAGCCCGTTCCGAAATCGTCGATCGATATCCTGCAGCCCAAATCTTTCAATGTGCTGACAGTCGCCTCTACGACATCCCAGCTTTCCAGTTGAACCGTCTCTGTGATTTCCAGTGTTAGCATTTCGGCAGAAAAGCGATGACGTTCAAGTGCTTCGGCGACAAACGGCAATTGTTCTTTTGAGCGGAAGTGTTCGCCGGACAAATTCACGCTCACTTCGAACGACGTCCGATAACGTCGGTTCCAATCCGCAATGATTTCAATCGCCCGATCAAGAACATAGGCATCTATTTCACGGATACTGTCACTGTCCTCTGCAATTTGGATAAACCTCCCAGGGCTAAGCAACTCTCCGTTGCGACGCCAGCGCACAAGAGCTTCAAACCCGGTGATCGCCTCGTTTTCCAGCAAGACCTTTGGTTGCAAGAATACCTCAAGCTCGCGATTTTCAATCGCTTTAGGCAGGTCCTTCATCAATGTGCGCCGCTCGCTCAGCACGGTTTCCAGATCACAGTCATAAAGCGTAAATTGACCGCGCCCGGCACCCTTGGACGCGTAGAGTGCAAAGTCGGCGACCCGCATCATATGATCGTAGCTCAATCGATTCGAAATCGAGACTTGCGTTGTGGTCGCGATCCCGACACTGACGCCTGGATAGACACGCGTGCCACCAAAATTCACCGGATCAGCGCACTTCTGAACCAATCGTCGAGCAAAGCGCATCAATTGATCGGTGTCGTCCGACTCCATGAAGATCGCAAATTCATCGCCACCCAGGCGTGCTGCAAACCCTCCCGTTTGCTCCGCCTCTGACCGGATGCATCGCGCAATCTTCTTTAGCACAGCGTCGCCAATCGCGTGACCATGACGATCATTGATTTCCTTGAAGCCGTCGAGATCAAGCAGGACAAGCGCGCCGCGCGCTGCCGGCCCCAAGAAAGCATCCACTTTGTCCTGAAACTGAACCCGATTGGCAAGGCCGGTAAGCGCGTCGAAGTACGCCAATCGATCTGCACGACGTTCGGCTCTTTCGCGCTCGTGTCGGGCCACAATTTCTCGGCGAAGAAGATGCAAACTCGCCGCTCCGGCCAATGTCACGATGG
This sequence comes from Boseongicola sp., assembly GCA_029287375.1. GTDB lineage: Bacteria > Pseudomonadota > Alphaproteobacteria > Rhodobacterales > Rhodobacteraceae > Boseongicola. The sequence goes on from JARFRG010000193.1 coordinate 8,546, forward strand.
CAAGAAATACCAATGCCGCCCGTGACAGATAGAGAACTTTCTCAGACTGAAGCGTCAAAAGAGCGGCTTCCATTCGCGTGGTCTGATCGAGATAGCGAAAAACTGTCTTGCGAGCGGTCTCCATCGCCTGGGTCATCTCGCGCGCGCCAAAGTCTGAAAATGGATCGGGACCGGCCAACGCCTGATCTGCCAGCGAAACAAGGGCTTTGATTGCGGTAATGGCGGCCTCTGCATCTCTGCTGATATCGTTCGCGCTGGCGACATAAGACCTGTGTTCGGCAAAAACCGACGCGCCGATACGCCGTGCCATATGATCCGCCCGAACATGAAGTGTATCAAGCGCCGCCTCTACCTCTTTCAAGTCACGGAGGTCGGCGTCCGCAGAGCGGGAAACATCAACGAGCAAGCGATTAAGCCGCGCGATCTCGTTCAGGGCGGAATGGCTTCGGACCGACTGCTGCTGTTGGATAACATCCCGGACAGCGAGGATCGATTCCGCATATCTTCGAAATTCGGTCGCCGCCGAAAAAGAAACCGCCCCCGAAGCGCCATCGCAATCCAGAACCCACGACGGGTCGCCAACGCATGAAAACGGGTGGGTTGCACGTCGGACACCAGCCGCTTCTTTAACGTCCAGGCTCGATACGGGCAGCCATCCAGACGAAGTGTGCCTCACGCAAAGCATCGCTCGCTCTATAGGTCTCAAAATCGATGACGAACTGTATCGGTCCGCGGTCACGTCGCGTATGCGGGTGGCCGTTTACACGGGTCGCCACCAATACCGGCGCGGCGGCCAATGCCGCGCGATCAAAGATCACCGTGAATTCGTTTTCCGCAGTCACACGGATCGGCACCCCGCTGTCAAGACCGTGCCGCGCCAGAATGTCGGACAGCAAAACCCCGGAGAATGCAGCCGCATCTTTGCGCCAGGGTGTCGCCGTCACCAGCTGATACGTTGGAAATGCCTCAAGATCTGCCGGAGTGTATCGTACAGTGGACCCGTCGACCGACTGAACCACAATCGCTGCGGTTTCATGCTGAACCGGTGCAAGCGTGACCGACTGTAGATCGGTTGCGTTTGAAACAACTGCCGAAATATTCCAGAAGATTGCAACACAAAGCCCTTTGAAACTGCGCATCGACACTTCTCCGATTGAGCGAACTCAGTCCGAATACCCCCCAAAGTCCTAACGCGGCGTTTCTATCAACCCTTTCAAATAAAACGTATTTTAGACAAATGCCGTTAGCTTTCGGCGCACTCCAAGGGCGCTGCACTGGAATATTTCAATCCGTAACGAGCCCGTCAAACACGCAGGCGTGAGTGGAATGTCAACGCAGGAGTTGTTCTGTAAGAGACAGCCGCACACCAGCGGCCTGACATTCAGATCAACACGAGGAATTTAAATCCATGTCGAATACTGCAAAGTCCATCGCCGTCGCTGGCGCCGTTGCCGCGGCTCTCGCCGCTTCCCTTTCCGCTCCTGCACATGCGCAAGCCAAAGAAAAGTGCTTCGGCGTTTCGCTTGCCGGTCAAAACGACTGTGCTGCCGGCCCCGGCACCACTTGCGCCGGCTCTTCGACTGTCGATTATCAGGGCAATGCCTGGACTTTGGTGGACGCTGGCACCTGCGCCGACATCGAGCTTCCCACAATGGCCGATGGCTCTGATCGCATGGGCTCGCTTGAAGCTCTCGAACGCGACATGCCGGCATAAAGCCCGCATCACAAATGGCGCCCCCGACATTGACGGGGGCGTCGCTTCTGGCCAAGGCTTCGATCTATGTTTGACGAGAATCCAAAACGCATCGACCGCCTTCCGAATGCCCCTGGCGTCGGTTACAAGCCGCAACATTTTAGCGATATCTCCAATGATTCCGGCGTTGTTGGCTGGCTGGAAGTCCACGCCGAAAACTACATGGGCGACGGTGGAAGGCCGCTGGCGCAACTGCGCCATCTCTCTGAAAAATTTGCAATTTCGGCGCATGGTGTGGGTCTGTCGATCGGTGGCGAAGGCCGGCTTGATCCCGACCACCTCGCGCGCCTGAAACATCTCAATGATTGGCTTCACCCCGCCAGTTTTTCCGAACATCTGGCCTGGTCGACGCACGGCGCCGAATTCATGAACGACCTTCTGCCGCTGCCGTACACCGGCGTGACCCTTACCCGCGTCGCTGATCATATCGACGTCCTGCAAGAGACGCTCGGGCGCAAAATTCTGCTCGAAAACCCGTCGTCGTACCTTGCCTTCACCGAAAGCACGATGTCCGAAACTGACTTCCTTCGCGACCTCGCGCGCCGGACTGGATGTGGCCTGCTCTTGGACGTCAACAACGTCTTCATCTCGGCCACAAACCTGGGCACAGACCCCATCGCCTACATCGACGATTTTCCTCTCGGACATGTCGGCGAAATTCATCTTGGCGGACATGACGAAGACGAAGACGATCACGGAGCACCCCTGTTGATCGACAGCCACGGACGCGAGGTCGCTGACCCGGTATGGTCGCTCTACGACTATGTGATCACAAAGGGCGGATCGCGGCCGACCCTAATCGAATGGGACAACGACGTGCCGGATTGGCCGATCCTTGAGGCCGAAGCACAACGCGCTCACGTGATCCTCCAGAAAACCGCAACATGAGCGTCAGCCAAACAACCTTTCGGCGTGCGATATTCGACCCGGACGCAGCGC
>JARFRG010000288.1 GCA_029287375.1 Boseongicola sp.
ATGGCAAATCTCGCGCGAGCAACAGGACGAATTCGCCGTCGCGTCTCAAAACAAGGCTGAAGCGGCCCAAAAGGCGGGCAAGTTCGCTGACGAAATCGCAGCCTTTATCGTAAAGACCCGCAAGGGCGATATTGTGGTCGACAAGGACGAGTACATTCGTCACGGCGCCACAATCGAAAACATGCAAAAACTGCGCCCCGCCTTTGCCCGTGAGGGGTCGGTTACAGCCGCAAACGCCTCTGGCATCAACGACGGTGCAGCTGGTGTTCTGCTGATGAGCGCAGAAAACGCTGAAAAGCGTGGCATCAAGCCTATGGCGCGTATCGCATCTTACGCCACCGCTGGTCTCGATCCATCGATCATGGGTGTCGGCCCGATCTATGCCTCGCGCAAAGCTCTGGACAAAGCGGGCTGGAGTGTCGCTGACCTTGAGCTGGTTGAAGCCAACGAAGCTTTCGCCGCTCAGGCCTGCGCAGTGAACAAGGACATGGGCTGGGATCCATCGATCGTCAACGTAAACGGCGGCGCTATCGCCATCGGTCACCCGATCGGTGCCTCAGGCGCGCGCGTCCTCAACACGCTGTTGTTCGAAATGCAGCGCCGCGACGCAAAAAAAGGCCTCGCGACGCTTTGCATCGGTGGCGGTATGGGCGTTGCAATGTGCATCGAGCGCGACTGATTTACATCAAGGCGGCGCCATCCGGTGCCGCCTAATCCACATTTATCTCTCCGGACATTGCTTGCGTCCGGGCAATCAACTGGAGGAACGTCATGGGACGCGTAGCACTTGTGACCGGCGGAAGCCGGGGTATTGGGGAAGCCATTTCAAAGGCTCTGAAGGCGGACGGCTTTTTGGTCGCGGCCACTTACGCTGGCAACGATGAAAAGGCAGCCGCCTTTTCCGAAGCCACAGGCATCAAGACCTACAAATGGGACGTTGCCGACTATGACGCATCTGCGGCTGGCATCGCTCAGGTCGAAGCTGACCTTGGCCCCATTGACGTTGTCGTCGCAAACGCTGGCATCACCTGGGACGGCTTCTTTCACAAGATGACACTAGAGCAGTGGCAAAAGGTCATCGACACAAACCTTACCGGCGTTTTCAACACCGTACGCCCCGTTTGGCCCGGAATGCGCGAGCGCAAATTTGGCCGCGTGATCGTTATCTCTTCGATTAACGGCCAAAAGGGTCAGGCCGGTCAGGTGAATTACGCGGCAACCAAAGCCGGCGACCTTGGCATCGTGAAATCGCTGGCACAAGAAGGCGCACGTGCTGGTATCACCGCCAATGCTGTTTGCCCGGGCTACATCGGAACCGAAATGGTCCGCGCAATCCCCGAAGACGTTCTGAATGCCAAGATCATCCCTCAAATCCCTGCAGGTCGACTGGGCGAGCCGGAAGAAATCGCGCGCTGCGTCACCTTCCTTGCTTCGGATGATGCCGGCTTTATCAACGGCTCAACAATCTCGGCCAACGGCGGACAATTCTTCGTCTGAACTGGCTTTTTCCGACGGCAAAAGGGCCGCCCCCTTGAGGGAGCGGCCCTTTTCCATTCGGGAAGGCTTGCAACGATCAGCGAATGGTAAAGATACGGCCAATGAGGTCTGCGAATACGGCTGCACGCTCATTGTGGGCCTTGCGAATTGCATCACGTACGCGAGCATCTCTGGTTGTCTCAATCATTTGATAACTCCAAATATCAGTGTTCCTTGTCTGAAACCTATATGGCATCCGCTAACAAAACTGACAAACGAGACTTGTACGACATTCGCATAAGTTATACTTGTCTGAAATGAATGAGAGACTCCCGCCTTTGACGGCCCTGCGTGCGTTTGACGCCGCCGCCCGCCATATGTCCTTCGCAAAAGCTGCGGACGAACTGAATGTGACACCTGCGGCCCTTTCGTTTCAGATCAAATCGCTCGAGGATCATTTGGGTGTCGCGGTGTTTCGCCGCCTAAATCGTGCGATCGAACTTACCGAGGCGGGTCGCGCCCTGGTTCCCGGAACCCGCGACGGCTTTGCAGCACTGAGTGGGGCATGGAGAAGCGCGCGCCGTCTGGCGGATACATCTACCATTACCGTGACGGCAGGTCCGGCGTTTACAGCCAAATGGTTGGCTCCACGAATGTTCGCCTTTGCTCAGGATCATCCAGAAATCGAATTGCGTTTCACAGCAACCCTCCGGCTGCTGGATTTTGATCGCGACGACGTAGATATCGCAATTCGGTTCGGGATGCCGCACAACGAAGATGCCTTCGCCCGCAGTATCATCAACGAATGGGTGACGCCTATGATGTCGCCGGAACTCGCAGAAACCATTAAGACACCCGAAGACTTAACGCGAGCGACGCTTTTGCATCAAGATGACGTTGCCTTTTTAAAGCCAAGCATTCAATGGCCCGCATGGTTTGCGGCGGCGGGGATCGGCGCACCTCCTCCCGGGGGTTTGCGATTCAGCCAGGCCGACCATGCTTTGGATTCAGCCCTGACGGGAACCGGAGTCGTGTTGGGGCGTGTGTCTCTTGCCGCCCGCGATCTGGTCGAGGGCAGGCTGGTGATGCCCTTTGATCTATCGTTAACAACAGAAGCGCACTACCGACTGATCTGCCCGAACGGAGCCGAGACGCGCCCCCATATCAAAGCGTTTCTTGACTGGATAAAGGATCAGACCAAAGAAATCCTTGTGCTCGACAAAGGCCGCCGGTTTGTTCCAGCGGCATCTGTCGAGGAAATTTCAGGCGTTCGCTGACTCGCTAAGACGCTCGATTTCTTCTTTAATTTTTAGCTTTTGTTTCTTGAGCGCGGTGATCTGTAAATCATCAAAAGCCGGGCTGCGCTGTGCCTGTTCGACTTCCTGGGAGAGTATGCCGTGCTTGTTTCGGAGTTCCTTCAGGTGTGAACTCAAGCTCATAGTCGTCCTCCTCTTTTTCAATACTGAGAGTGCAACACGTTTCTTGATTCGTGTCACGCATCTGACGTCGAAATGTTGAGGCTTTTTTTAGGCCTCAAATCTTACTTAGGCATTAATTTCGCGTCTGAAAGACCCAGCCCCCCACGAAGCACTGCCTGCGCCCGACGAGAATAACTGTCCCGGTCTGCATCATGGTGGTCGCCGTCGTGCAGCACAAAAGGCGTATCAAGAACAAGGGCGCCTCGCCCGCCCTTCTTTGCTGTGACAATCACGTTGTCGGCCGCACGCGCATTCCGCGCTGCCAGCGGAAGTATACGAAGCCCTCCCAGACGCGCATCCATTGCACGCAAAATATCAGCAAGGCGCGCGGCGCGCTGAACGATATGAAGCGTACCACCCGGCTTCAGGCGACGGACAGCGGTGTCAATCCAGACATCCAGCGGCGTATCCTCTCGCCGTCCCGCCTCGCGTGTCGCATCGCGCGCGGCGGTACCGCGATCTCGTTCAAAAAACGGTGGATTAGCGATCACATGATCGAACGACATCTCCCGAATTTCGGTCGGCATAAAGGCCAGATCGGCCTCAAAAATCCTCGCATCCAAAGCATTTGCCGCGGCATTCGCCCGCGCCAAATCCACCAGATCGGACTGCCGCTCGACACCGACTGACACCAGTCCCGGCGTGCGGCGCATCAAACATAACAAAGCAACCCCGACGCCACATCCAAGCTCCAGCACGCTTTGCCCTGCCCGAGCCTCGACCGAGGCGGCCAACAGCACAGGATCTGCACCCGCACGATATCCCCTCTTGGGCTGCAGCAGGCTTAGTGAACCACCCAGAAAGGTATCCTCAGTCGTGTCGATCATCGCTCCACGGAGATATCGTTATCCCGCAAAACAGCGCTTGCGCGAAAATGATCCTGCGTACGCACCATCAATCGGCGCGGCAAAATGCCAATGCTTCCTTCAAGGACGCTCGTGTGGACGTCGAACTCGAAGCAGGCTATATCCTCGCCTCCAAGCAGAGCTTGTGCGAAAGCGATTAATGTCGGGTCGTTGGTGCGCAATAACTCTTTCATGGAATGGACATAATGACAGACCACATGGTTTGTCGAGTAACCTGACGAGCCTGTGATGAGCCTGGACATCGATCCATCTGTAAAGCCGCACGAACGCCTTGCCGCCTATCTCGAGGACGACATGGTCGCAGTGAATCTCCTGATCCGCGAACGGATGGCCTCCAAGCACGCGCCTCGCATACCAGAAGTGACCGCGCATCTGGTCGAAGCAGGCGGCAAACGCTTACGCCCCATGCTGACGCTGGCCGCCGCGCGGATGCTTGGTTATGACGGCGACAACCACCTTAAACTTGCAGCGACGGTGGAATTCATTCACACGGCAACGCTCCTTCATGACGACGTGGTTGATGAAAGCGAGCAGCGACGTGGACGCCCTACGGCGAACCTTTTGTGGGACAACAAATCATCCGTCCTGGTTGGAGATTACCTTTTTGCGCGCTCATTCCAGTTGATGACCGACACAGGGTCGCTGGATGTCTTGCGTATCCTTTCAAACGCCGCCGCCACGATTGCGGAAGGCGAAGTTCTGCAATTGACTGCTGCGGCGAACCTGTCGACGACCGAAGACATCTACATTCAGGTTGTGCGCGGCAAGACTGCCGCCCTGTTCGCGGCCGCGTGCGAAGTGGGCGGTGTGATTTCTGCTGCGCCTGAAACACAGATAACAGCGCTGAGCACTTATGGGGACGCGTTGGGAATAGCTTTCCAAATCGCGGACGACCTTCTCGACTACGGCGGCGACACGGGGGCAACCGGCAAGAACATCGGCGACGATTTCCGCGAACGCAAGCTGACTCTGCCGGTGATCAAAGCTATCGCTAGGGCTGATGAGGACGAGCGTGCGTTCTGGAAGCGTACCATCGAAAAGGGTGACCAGCAGGACGGAGATTTGGACCAAGCGCTCGCTCTTATCGCAAAACACGGTACGATGGTCGAAACGCGCGAAGATGCGTTGTTCTGGTCAGCCAAAGCAAAAGACGCGATGGCCGTCTTGCCCGAGCATCCAGTGCGGGACATGCTAAGTGATCTGGCGGACTATGTCGTCGCTCGCATTTCTTAAAAAGACCTTAGCTGGCAGAAAGGTCCATCTCGCTGGCCACTTGGATATGCGTCTCAATCAAGCGGCATCCCTAACCGGAACGACGCTCTATTGGTATTGCGCTCGTCGTTTCAATTTTTGGAACGCCAATCGGAACTCGCGCTCAAAAAAAGCCCCGCTCGAAAGCGGGGCCAAGGTCGATGCTGCGGGCGGCCGCAGGCACCGGCGGTATTTCGAATACTCAG
>JARFRG010000133.1 GCA_029287375.1 Boseongicola sp.
GGCCCCGGCCGCTACCGTGAACTGTTGGGCTCGGTATCGACCACGTTGCGCGGAGGCACCGCCAGCCACGACACCGAAGCGATGCTGATCGAGGCGATCTGCGACGATGACAGCGCCGACCGCATCATTTTGTCCAACGACAATTTTCTGTGCCGCGACAAGGTCGTGATCGGCGCGGAAGGCTTGTATCCGAAGGCCGCGAAATCGTCTTGGCTCCGGCATTGCTTTCCGTCGCATGATGTCAGTTTTGCACTTGGCCTGCGCAATCCGGCCACCCTCGTGCCGTCGCTTTTGCGCAGCCTGTCCGACGAAGACCGCGCCGAAAGCCTTGCCCTTCTGGATTTGGACCAGTTGTCATGGGCGGACGTCGTTGCAGAAATCATCGAAGCCAACCCGGATGCAAATCTGCTGATCTGGGCGCATGAAGACACGCCCTTCATCTGGTCCGAGATCATCCGCGAGATCACCGCACACGACCCCTACCTCACGCTTGACGGCGCCTACGACATGATGGGCCAAATCCTGTCGCCGGACGGCTTTGCACGGCTTTTGACGTTCCTCGCCGACCATCCCGACATCACCGAGACACGACGACGCAAGACGCTTTCGGCCTTCCTCGGGACTCACGCGATGGTTGACGAAATCGAAGAGGAAATTGACCTGCCGGGATGGACGCTCGACACAATTACCGACCTTACGGCCGCTTATGATGACGACATTGATCGGATAAGGGCCATGCCGCGTGTGACATTGGTGGAGCCCTGAAAGGGGCTCCCACAATCACATACCAAGCGCTTCCTTGTACATATCAAGAACCGCTTCTTCCTCAGCAAGGTCGTCTTTGTCACGCTTTCGCATCGCGATAACCTTGCGCATGACTTTGGTGTCATAGCCGCGCCCCTTGGCTTCGGCCATCACCTCTTTTTGCTGATCGGCGATGTCTTTCTTTTCCGAATCCAGACGTTCCAAGCGCTCGATAAACTGGCGCAATTCGTCGGCGGTAACACGGTAACTCTGCTCGATGACCTGATCGTCCATCTGGACCTCGCTGTTTTGACGGACCCGATGCCTACCCGCGCCGCCGCGCAGCATCAAGCCCTTGCGGCGCAACGGGACGTCGATTATGCGCGTTCGGCAAATCTTGCCGTCGAAAGGACCGTAAATGGACGCTCTCATCTGGATCGGTGCGATCTTCGCACTCCTTGGTGTCGCTGGCCTTGGCTGGTGCATTCTGATCGCCGTAAAAGCGCGGCGCGAAGGTCTGGACGACGACGCAATGAAAGCCCGCCTTCAAAAAGTTGTGGCCATGAACCTTGCGGCCCTCGCCGTGTCGTCAATTGGGCTGATGATGGTGATCCTCGGGATCTTCCTGACCTAACTGTCCAATGCTGCAAAGCTTTGTCCGGCGCGGATCAAGTCCCTGAACACCGGTGATGGCAGCGGAATACGCGAACTTTGCCCGGCCATCTTGGTCAACAGCTTTTGCACTTGCTCCAGCCCGATCAGATCGGCCGCAAACATCACTCCACCCGTCCGCCTTGCAAACCCAAGTCCATGGATCGCCACCATATCAATATCAGATGGGGCGCGCGCCGTGCCATCCGCCAAAGCCCGCGCCCCGGCGCCCGCCATTGCCGCAACACACCGCAGCCGAATTTCGCCGTCCGTCAAAGTACGCGCCTTTCGACCCTTGGACTGACGAATATCCTCGACAAAAGCAGTGACGTCCGTGTCCTCGACACCGCGACGCCCACGCTGCTCATAAGTATAAAATCCGCGACTGTTGACGCGCCCAAGGCGCCCCGCCTCAACCAGCCCCGTGGTCAGATCATCCTCACCCGCATCCTTGCTCCGCAACCGTGCCAAACCCTCACTGTCACGCCAGGCGAACGATCCAAGCGGCAATCCCCAGTCCTGCAACGCGGCGTCCACCTGCGCAATCGCCGCCCCCTCTTCAACGCACAAATCCGCCGCAGCATGAAGCGCCTCTGCAATCCGCTGGCCAATTCCGACCGGCCCCGGCCCTGTCTCGACGACAAAGCGGTCCAATTTGCGTGCGAGGGCGCGCACAGTAGCAATCGCGCGCGGCGATGAAGTCAGGCTTGGAATGATCTCGGCCATCCGATTGCGCTGCATTCCCGGAAACAACCGGAACCCCACGACCTCGGACGGCCGTCGCGTCGCGGCTGCAAGCGTTGCCACATCGATATGCTCGGACCCCGTCGCCAAGACCGCACCCGCCTTCAAGACCGAGTCCAGCTCGGAAATCAGGTGTTTTGAGACCGACGGCCCCGGATCTATCACCACGTCGGCATCCGCCAGCGTCCGGAATCCACACACCGCATTCAGCCGATCAAGCGTCGCCTCGACCGCGTCATCGCGCATCTTGCCAGCCGCCACGCGGGCGTCGTAATGCTCGATAATCCGCATCACTCCGGCTTCCAAAGCCTCGTCACTGCGTTCGGCCACCGTCACCGAAAACCCCGCATCAAGACAGGCCACCGCAATCTCGCTGCCAATCCCCCGCGCACCAATCAAACCGATCGTGCCAACTGGGCGCGACGGCGTGCGCCCGACTTCACTCGAAGCCTGCGCCAGCCTGCGATCCGCCGCGAAAACATGGCGCAAGGCGCGTGAATGATCTGACGCGACCAAATCTTCAAAGGCCGCCGCCTCAAGCCCGCGCCCAATCTCATAGGGCAACAGCAACGCCGCCTCGATACATTCAATCAGGCGTAATGGTGCATCTAGAGGCGATGTGGCCGCAATCCGGCGATGCTCGGCCACTGCCTCGAGGAAACCCTGCCCTTCGCCAAGTCGATCCCGTCGCGTCCCGCTGCGCGTCAAAGGCACCCCACTGTCGGCACGCGCCCGAGCCTCGGCAATCGCCGCTGCCAGGACGTCATCTTCTTCAAGCCGGTCAACCAGACCAAGCTTGCGCGCGGACGTTCCGTTGACTGACCGACCGCTCAACAGCATCTTCAGCGCAGCCAATCCCCCGATCACCTTCGGCAACCGCTGAGTCCCACCTGCGCCGGGGACGATACCGATGGTTATCTCGGGCGCGCCAAGCCGTGCATCCGGGTGCGCCACGCGTGCATGAGCGGCCAGCGCAATCTCAAGACCATTCCCAAGAGCTGCACCGGAAATCGCGGCCACAACAGGTTTCTCCATCGCCTCAATCTGATCGCAAAGCGCAGCAAGGCTGGGCGCATCTGTTGTATCCGCAGACCCCAAATCAATGCCGGTCCCCATCGCAAAAGCACCGTCGCGCCCCGTCAACACAACAGCGCGGCACGACGGATTTGCGGCGGCCTCTTTGAATTTGTTCGCCAATTCCAACCGCACAGATGGGGTCAGCGCGCCATGTGGCGGGTTGTCGATCACCACTACGGCGATATCGTCCGGCGCATCGCGAACGGGATCGTCGGAAGGTTCAATTGCGTCAGCGTGGCCCATAAGGATTTCTACGCCATGTGCGGCGAAACTCAAGCGCCACTGCACACCTCACGGCCGTTATTGGTAAGATGTCAGATCGGCACGTTGTCCCAAAGATCATCTTCCGCCTCTTCGCGCTGAGATTTGGTCTTACGCTCGCTTTTTGGAACCGCAAACGGCACAACCCCCGGCGCCTCGTGCTTTCGGCTGCGCTGGGTTCCGGCATCTTTCTCGCGGGACGGATCCGCCAGTTCGACGTCGTTTTTCTCGCCCTCATCTTTGGCGCCGCGCTTTGATTTGGAAATGTGGGTGTTCATGAAAACCTCCCTGAAAAAAGATTGGCTTCATTGTCAAAGCCCTTACAGACCGACAATATCACTGCGTAGATGACATTACCTTGACGATAATCAATAAACTGTCCGGTCTCGTCAAACGCCCTGAATTTGAGCGTGTTCTTGCTATTCGTCCGGTTTTCCGGGCGCACAAAATAGCTCATACAGCACCTCAAGCAGCGAAACCGCCCGCGGATCCGCAATCGAATAACGCACGATTCGCCCATCTTTCGCGGCAACCACCAAGCCATCAGTCCGCAATCGTGCCAATTGCTGCGATACATAAGCCTGCCCCAAACCCAGCGCGACTTCCAACTCTCCGACACTTTTTTCACCGTCGATCAATTGGCACAACAACAGCAATCGCGACGGGTTGGACAACGAGCGCAAATACGCAGACGCATCCTCGGCAGATCGCGCCATTGCCGCCTGCATATCTTCAGAACTATCTTTCATCGTCCCTCGTAATCGCCATTGACTATGATATATATTAAATTTGAAATGTGTTAATATCGTCTTCTGACTAACTATGCTGCAAAGGAAACAGGAATGAAACCTCTGGTCACACCGTTCTCTGATTCCGCAACGAACACAACATCTTATGTTATGAAAGACCCAGAAGGAACGCGCGCTTCCATTGCCGATAGCGCGCAAGGACTTTGTCGCAATCCGCACGACCCGCGACGCCTCGCTGAGCATGCCAAAGTTGTTTGTGCTATCGGTTCAGATGAATATGCGCGGCTGCAATAGGCCCGCGGTCAATAACGACGGAAACATCTTCCTGAAAGCCCCTGTCATCAAACTGTAAGAACGGAACATAACCATGCCACAAGACTGGATTTTTGGCCTTCTGGGAGGTCTGATGATCGGCCTCGCTGCCGCAGGCTATCTGTTGATAAACGGACGCGTTATGGGCGCCTCTGGTATCATTGGGGCGCTTGTCGATCGCACCGCACAAGACACTGGCCGCGAACGCATGGCCTTTCTTGCCGGACTGATCGTGATCCCCGCAGGCGTCGCGATGGCCTTTGGCGGCGCGCAAACGCACCTGACAGAAAACCTCGCCATCGTTGCAATTGCAGGCGTTCTGGTGGGCCTCGGCACGCGGATCGCAAACGGCTGCACCTCGGGACACGGTGTTTGTGGCATTTCACGGCTCAGCCTTCGCGGTATCGTGGCGACTGTGTTTTACATCGGCGCAGGCGGCTTGACGGTCGTTTTGTTCCGCCATGTTTTGGGGTGGATCTGATGCGGAATATTTCGGCTTTCTTTATCGGCGGTCTGTTTGGGGTCGGTTTGCTTGTCTCTGGCATGACCGACACGCGCAAAGTCATTGGCTGGCTTGATATATTTGGCGACTGGGATCCAACGCTGGCCTTTGTAATGGGCGGCGCAATCCTCCCCATGGCGGTGGCATGGCGCATTGTGACACGACGCACCGCGCCTGCGCTTGGCGGAGCCTTTCCGACACCGCCCGAACCGCGCCTGGGCCGTAATCTTGTGGTTGGCTCTGTCTTGTTCGGTATGGGTTGGGGGCTGGCTGGCCTGTGTCCGGGGCCGGCAATGGCCTCGCTTTCTTGGGGTGGCCTTGGCGGAGCAGTCTTTCTTGTTGCGATGATCCTTGGCATGGTGGCGGCACCGCCGGTAAAGCAATCACTTCTCGGCGGTCAGACGACCTGAAGGAGGCGCGCAATGACCTACTCCCGGCTTGACGACACGCTATCGGTCGCCCCGCAAATCACGCCGGACGATCTGCCCGACATCGTGGAGCAGGGATTCAAAGCGGTGATCTGCAACCGTCCTGACAATGAAGTCCCGTCCGATTTGTCCTCTGACGCTCTGCGCGCGGCCTGCGAGGCTGCGGGGCTCACCTTCCACAATATCCCGCTGGCCCCGGGCGGCCTCACGCCCGAAGCGGTCTCCGCACAGGCCAATGTCATCGCAAATGCACAAGGCCCAATCCTTGCTTATTGCGCCTCCGGGACACGTTCGGCCATTCTGTGGGCGTTTGCATCTGCAAGCCAAAGCACCCACCCGCCAGACGGCATAGCCAAAGCGTTGGACAAAGCGGGGTACGCCTTTCCGGGAATAGCCGCGCAACTTGAGCATTTCGCCGCCTCCGCCCCCTAAGGCGACGGCAAGTCGGGTAAATCCGGCAAGTCGGGAAAGTCATTCAATTCTGGCAGCTCAGGCAAATCATCCATTTCGGAATGCTCGACTTCCAGCGCGGCAGGCGTGGCCGGAGGATCGGGCAGACCCAGATCAGGTGCGTGCGACAATGCAGATTGCGCTGTCGTGCCAGCCTGTTTCGCCGCCAGAAAAGCAGCGCGCGCGTCGACCCCCGCAACTGGGCCACCATCCGGCGTCAATCGCACCGCGCGAAACCCGTTCACCTGACCAAGTCGCGCCCGCGCGATCGGAACGTCTTCGTTCACTTCCAACTGCACCTCGCTCAGCGCCTGAGGGGCGATCGGCAAAACATCCCCAACCGCAAAGGCCAGCACCCGCTCGAGCGGTTGGTTAATCCTTGCCAGCACGGCCTCCATCGCCGCAGGCGCGCCCATCAGATGCGGACGAAGGCGCGCGCCCAAAGTGTCTTCACCGGAAACCTGCGCCCTACCCTCGCGCACCGGTACAAAGAACGTCACCGCGCCGGTCTTTGCCTCTCCGCCAAGCACCATTGCAATGCGCATCGATCGGTACTGCCCCGGATCAAGTGTCAGTTCCACCGCCCGCCGTCCCAAAATCCCGTGTTCCCGAATGTATCCATGAAACGGCACGTCGCGCGCCAGTCCGGTTTCATCGGCGGCCCGGCACACGTCCGACATCCAGCGATCCGGCATGTCACTGACAACAACCGCGTCAGTCCGCGTGGGTGTGCGTTCCTTTGCAGGCACCGAAGTGACCTGCCCAAGGGTCTGGATTTCGATAAGCCCGGTCAGCAAACCAATATCGACCACCAAAAGCCCGACATCCTCACTGGCCCGCGTGATCATGCAAATCAAATCGTGTGCGCCAAGAGAGGCCACAACACCGCGATTGTCCAACGTCGACAGTGTCACCGCCTGAACATCTGCCTGCAGCGCAAGCATTTGATCCGCCGCGCGCGGTATCTCGACGCGCAACAATTTCTCTACCGCCCCGTCCCCCACGCCCCGCACCGGACGCGGCGGCGCAAGACGGCGCTTAAGGGGTGAATCTCGCGCCATTTCCGCCAAGTCTGCATCGCTCCCAAATCAGTTGGGATCTCTTTGGCGCAATTTGGTTACGGTTTGGTTGCTTTAGGCCGCATTTGCCTGCGTCTCCGGCAAAATCACGCGAAATGCAGCACCGCCCTGTCCGGGAAGATACACAATCGCCCCGCCAAGACGCGTCATGACTTCACGGCAAATCGCCAACCCAAGCCCCGCCCCCCCCGCTGCGTGATTGTCAGACACCCGTGCAAACTTTTCGAAAATCAACGTCTGCGCTCCGGTCGGAATGCCATTCCCATTATCTATGAAATCAACCACTGTTTGCCCCCCAGAACGACCGACTTTAATCCACAGGCATGGAGCGGGATTATCACAATATTTCAAAGCATTGGCGATAATATTGATGAACACCTGCGCCAGCCTGTCACTATCCGTTCGCACCCGCAAATCCTCGCCACTGCCCGACCGCTCAATCACAAAATCGCGCTGCCCCGTTGCAACTTCCATCGCGGCCACAGAACGATCCAAAATCGTGCCAAGGCTCTCGTCGCTCATGTTTAAAGTGACTTGTCCGTTTTCCAGAACACTGAGATCCAGAAGGTCGTCCAAAAGCCGTGTCAGTCGCTTGGTTTCATCGTGAATAATCCGGCTGTATCGAAGCCGATCCGTATCCTGGATTGCCGTGTCGCCCATCAAGATCTCGCTAAACGACCGGATAGAGGTCATTGGCGTGCGCAACTCGTGACTGATCTGGCTTAGAAATCCGTCCTTTTGAACTGACAACGCCAGAAGTTTTTCGTTTGCTTCCCGCAATTGCCGCGCGGTGCGATCCTGCTCGGCGGATTTCGCTTCAAGCTGGTTTGAATACTCAAGAATTTGCTGCGCCTCGTCTGCCACCCGGATCAAATCTTCGACCGTGACCGACGCGCCACCGGTGATCTGAGCAATCATCGCATGCGCCGTCGCCGCCCCCACCGATCCCGCCAGTTCGCGCTCCAGCCGCTCGATGAAATCCGGTGTCACATCTGGTAAAAACCCTTGTTTGCCCTGCTGCGCGGCCTCGGTCTCAAAAAGCTTTTGTGCCACCCCGGGACCAATGATGCGTTGTGCCATCATCATCAGATCCTCCGCCTCGGCAGCGCCCCCGGTCCACCCCCGCGCCCGATCCGAATAGCGGAAGATATTGACGAATGTCGCGCCCTGAAGCCGTTCAAGAGGGTTCGGAAAACTCATCAGAGAAAACACACAAAATGCGAGCGTATTCAATGCCATCGACCACAAAACCGTATGCACCAGAGGGTCCAGACCTTCGATCCCGAACAAGGCATTGGGCCGCAGGATACCAATGCCGAACGGACCGTCCTGAAACACCGCAACAGACAACACAGCGCCTTCGCCAAAACTTGGCAGGAAAGACGTCCACACCCACAAGGCAAACCCCGTCGCCACGCCCGCAGCGGCCCCAATCCGCGTGGCTCCGCGCCAGAAAAGCCCGCCAATCAACGCCGGTAAAACCTGGCTCACCCCAACAAAGGCCACCAGCCCGATTGACGCCAAAGCCGCGCCACCACCCGAAATGCGGAAATATACGAACCCAAGCAGCAAAACCCCCACAATCGACGCCCGCCGTGCAAGGATCACCACATCGCGCACATCACCCGACACGGTCGCGCCGCCGCTGCGGGTCGACAACCAGATCGGCATCACAATATGGTTCGATACCATCGTCGATAACGCAATCGACGCGACAATCACCATCGACGTGGCTGAAGAAAATCCACCCAGAAACGCAAGCGTTGCCAAGGCGTTCTGATCAAACGCCAACGGCAAAGTCAAAACGAACAAATCAGGGTTCGACCCTGCCGGCATCTCGGACAAGCCGACGACAGCAATCGGGATCACGAACAGGCTAATCAGGAACAGATACAATGGAAACGCCCATGTCGCGGTCGACAAATGCCGCTCGTCTTCGGTTTCAACCACCATCACCTGAAACATACGCGGCAAACAAATGAACGCAGCCGCCGACAAAAAGATCATCGTCATCCAGCGATCAGGCTGAAGCGCCCAAACATCAATTGGCGACGCCTCGATCCGGGCCATCATATCGCCCGGCCCCGAGCCAACCCAGAACACAACAAAAATCCCGACCGCAAGCAGGGCAATTAACTTGACCACCGCCTCGACCGCAATCGCCATGACGATCCCGTGGTGGCGCTCTTCGACATCCAGGTTTCGCGTGCCGAAAATGATGGTGAAAACCGCCAGACCCACCGCGACCCACAATGCGACGGCCGCCAGATCGTCAGGTGCATTCGGCGTGCCTTCCAAAAACACCGCGAAACTCAAGGTCACGGACTGCAGCTGCAACGCGATATAAGGCGTCGTTCCCGCCACAGCCAGCAAGGTCACCAACACGCCCAACATGTTCGATTTACCATACCGCGACGAGATCAAATCCGCGATCGAGGTGATCCGCTGGGTCTTGCCGATGCGCACCAGACGCCGCAAAAGCACCCACCAGCCGACCATGACAAGCGTCGGCCCCAGGTAGATCGTGGCAAACTCAAGCCCCGAACGCGCTGCATTCCCCACCGCCCCGTAAAACGTCCAGGCCGTGCAATAAATCGACAATGACAAAGTATAAACAAGCGGAGACCGCAACCACCCGCCCTGCCCGCGCTCGGCCCATTTGTCCGCCCAAAAGGCAACCGCAAACAGCACCGCAACGTAAAGAACCGACACCAATGCAAGAGCGTTAAACGACAGCATGGACTAGCGCGCGCTCCCGTCCTTTGGCGACCCGATTTCGGTCGCATCAGACGGGTCATCCATCGGCTCGTAGTCTGACAGCCGCCGCGAAATCAACGCCGCCGCGGCAATCAGGAAGGCCCAGATAGTAAAGACATACAAAATCCCGCCCCCGGTCGACGCTTGATCCGACCACAGGATCGGAACAAGCAAAAGCGCCAGACCAACCAACGGCAGCAATTTGGCCGCATCGCCCAAACGGCGACGACGATAGCTCTGTCGCTCAAGAAAAATGGGATCGGGCTGGCGGCTCACTGACCAACCAGCTGACGCACGGTTTCCAGCACCTCGTTGTTCGAAAACGGCTTTGTCATGAAGCGACTCGCGCCCAGTTTCTCCGCCAACTCGCGGTCTTTCTTTTGCCCGCGCGCCGTCAGCATCAGCACGGGCAATTCGCGAAACTCTGCGTCGCCCCGCAGGTCGTGCAAAATGTCATAGCCCGATCGGTTTGGCAGCATCACATCCAGCACAACCAAATCGGGGCTCCGCGCACGCACAGCCTCGACAGCGGTCTCGCCGTCGGAATGCGTATCCACACGCCATCCGTCGCGCGACAGAATAAACCGGATCGCTTCGATGATGTTTGGCTCATCCTCGATCAGAAGGACCGTCCCCCCCATGGCTGACTCCTCCCCAAAGCCAGACAAAATCGTCTGAAGCGACTATTCCTGATGCGCGCCCAAGTGTCAAAATATTGATCCCCGACAACACTATCGCCGCTTAATCGCCGCCATGGCCCGCAGCGCTCAGGATTGACGGCTCGCGACGCGCAGGACAATCGCGGATCGCACACACACGACACGACGTCCCAACATCAAGAGGCGCCGCCCCGTGGGTGAAATCCGCAAGCTCGGGGACCAGCAACATCGTCGATTCCACCACCGGAGGCCGATCAAACCCCGCCACATACTCCGACGTCGCCATAGACCACGTCGTAAACCGGTTATCGTCCTGCCCTGACAGCACAATGTCCGACCGTACCGGCGTCATCGGCCGATGAAGCGCCTGAAACAAGGGCCAGACCGCACACGCCGCACCAAATCGCGGCGGATCAAATCCGCGCACCGGCTTGCGAAAGGTCAGCGTGCCAGAGCCGTCGCAAATCACCAGCCCAGGTGGTAGACCGCCCTCAAAACATCGCCCCGGCAAAGTCGCGAGCCGCCGCATTGCGCGCGGTAAATCCACCGAAAACCGCGCCGCCAGCTGCACCGGGTCACGATCTCCCGCCGCAACCGCTGCCTCCAGCGGCCCGGCAGGCAGCGCCAACGCATCCGCCTGATAGCGTCTGGCAAAGGCCTCGGCCAAAGTCTGCGCCGCGCGCGTTGACAACACATTGCCCGCCGCAGCCACAACCTCGCCCACAGAGACCGCATCACCGCCCTCCAAGGCATCGATCCGCCAGTTCTGATCACTCAGCCATGCCTCAAGTTCGTCGTGCGGCAACGACAAGCTGCGATCCTCATCCCCCGCATCCAGATACCCGACCAGCGCTTCGCTCGCCTCGGCCAACCGCTGACTGTCTTCATAAAGGTTGCGGTGAAACCGTGCTTGCCACTCGGGCTCGATCTCGTCTCCCGCCGCGAGAATGCCACTTGTGGAGCGGATCGCAGTCACAGTGGATAAAACATTATGAAGCGAGGCCGACAAAAACGGATCATGCGTCAAGCGGTCATTGAGTGCCTCGACCAACCGCTCAAGCTCGGACACCCGCGTATGTTGTCGCGCAACCAGACGCGCCCACCCCGGAAAACGGCCCGCAAAATCTTCGCTGCGCTCGACCGCGACGTCGCTTCCCGCAAAACTTCCCGCCGCCGCATCAAGCGCACCGGT
>JARFRG010000174.1 GCA_029287375.1 Boseongicola sp.
CTGGCCAAAAGCTGGCAGGCCGAAACGCTCAAAACCGGGCCAAAGGTCACGATCGCAACCCCCATGCCCATGCCGACCGCCACCCGTGCGCGGTTTTATCCGGGCGAAGACCGCGCAGCGCTCACGCCCCCGGCCGAAGCCGCACGCATCCTTCTGGATGCCCTGTAGAGACGCCATTTGGCTAAAAAGCGCGATATCCGCCCCCTGAGACCCCGCCCCGCCTTGCCCGTTCGGACACAGTGACCTAAAGCTAGGGAAAACAGGCCAGCGGGGCGCTTGCGTTTGCGTATTTTGATCACCAATGACGATGGCATTAATGCGCCGGGCTTGCGCGTGCTGGAAGATATCGCCGCCGAGATCGCAGGCCCGGATGGCGAAGTCTGGACCGTCGCGCCCGCGTTCGAGCAATCCGGTGTCGGGCATTGCATCAGCTACACCCATCCGACGATGTTGATCCAACTGGCCGAACGCCGGTTTGCCGCCGAAGGCTCTCCGGCTGATTGCGTGCTTGCTGGCCTCTACGAGGTGATGAAGGACGCGCGCCCCGATCTGGTGCTGTCCGGCGTAAACAGGGGCAATAACTCGGCGGAAAACGTGCTCTACTCCGGCACGATTGGTGCCGCGATGGAAGCCGCGCTTCAGGGCCTGCCCGCGATTGCACTTTCGCAGTTTTACGGCCCCGAGAACAATGCTCTCGACAATCCGTTTGAGGCCGCTGTCGGTCACGGCGTTGAGACGATCCGGCGCCTTTTGCGTCACGGGATGTGGGACGATATTGACTACCGCATTTTCTACAATGTTAACTTCCCACCGGTGGCTTCGGCCAATGTGAAGGGCCTCAGGGTCGCCGCACAGGGCTATCGCCGCGACACGTCGTTTTCGACCGAACCGCATGTTTCACCGTCCGGGCGGATGTTTCTTTGGGTCAAAGGCGGCCCGCAACATGTCCCGACCGATCCCGGCACCGATGCGGCGGTCAATCTTGACGGCTATATCTCGGTCACGCCGCTGCAGGCGGATCTGACCGCACATGACGCGCTTCAAACGCTGAGGGAGCGGCTTGAATGACGCAGGATATCGCCGAGCGTCAGATGCAATTCCTGTTTCAGCTGCGCCAGCGTGGCGTGCGGGACAAAGCCACACTGAACGCCATGGAAAAGGTCGACCGGGGCGCTTTCGTCAAAGGCGTTTTCGCCGAGCGCGCCTATGAGGACATGCCCCTGCCCATCGCCTGCGGCCAGACCATCAGCCAGCCGTCCGTGGTCGGACTGATGACGCAGGCCCTGAACGTCCAACCCCGTGACAAGGTGCTCGAGGTCGGCACAGGGTCTGGCTATCAGGCGGCGGTACTCAGCCACCTCGCGCGGCGCGTCTATACCGTTGATCGTCACAAACGCCTTGTGCGACAGGCTCAGGAGGTCTTTGACGCACTTGGCCTGACCAATATCACCGCCTTTCCCGCGGATGGCAGCTTTGGATTGCCTGATCAGGCCCCGTTTGATCGCATCCTTGTGACTGCGGCCGCCGAAGACCCGCCCGGACCGTTGTTGGCACAATTGAAAACAGGCGGTATCATGATCGTGCCGGTCGGGCAGTCAGACGCTGTGCAACACCTGATCAAGGTCACGCGCACCGAGACGGGTTTTGACTACGACGAATTGCGCCCGGTACGATTTGTTCCCCTCGTCGAGGGGTTAGGGTCAGATTAAAGACCCCCCATGTGTTTAGCGCGCCGAGCCCCGGCAACAACAAGAGGGCCGACGCACAAGGTTGAGGATTGAGCAATGACAACGACAGGTCTTACGGTTCGGATATTGGGATTGGGCGCACTGACGTTCAGCCTCGCCGCATGTGACGCAATCGGGGCGTTTGATCCTGATCTGCGCGGTGGGGCCGGTCAGTTCGACACCTCGGATGCGGCACGCAATGCTGTTCTTGCCGCGCCTCAGCCCGACGCGCGCGGCGTCGTCACATATCCGGACTATCAGGTTGCGATTGCGCGGCGCGGCGACACAGTCGGCACCATCGCAGCCCGTCTCGGAATATCGGCGGATGCGCTCTCCAGTTTCAACGCCATCCCCCAGAACGTCACCTTGCGCCAGGGCGAGATCATCGCCTTGCCCGCGGCTGTTGGCACACCCGGATCGGGGACCGTGAATGGCACCGGCACTTTTGACGTCGCCACCATCGCAGGCAGCGCAATCGACCGCGCCGAAGGCACGCCGGGTCAATCAACGCCCGGACAGCCAGCACGCCATCTGGTCGCACCGGGCGAAACCGCCTTCTCCATCGCGCGGCTCTATGATGTGCCCGTGGCCTCGCTTGCCGAATGGAATGGTCTTGGTGCCGATCTCGCCCTGCGCGAAGGTCAGTTCCTCTTGATCCCGGTCAAGGCCCCGCAAGCGGTCGAAGTCGCGGCCATCGCGCCCATTGAAACTCCCGGAGCAGGCTCGGTTGCCCCAACGCCGCCCTCTGCCACAGCTCCCCTGCCCACAGCACCAGCTGCGCCCGCACCCTCGACGCGCCCGGCCGCCACGGATATCTCCAGCGAACAGACAGCGGCGTCAGATACCTCGCGCCTGCGCATGCCAGTGCAGGGGCGCATCGTGCGCCCCTATAAAAAGGGCGAAAGCGAAGGCATCGGCATCTCAGCCGCCGTCGGCACCGCTGTGGCCGCCGCAGACGAAGGCACCGTGGCCGCCATCACCCGCGACACGGACCAGGTTCCAATCCTGGTTCTGCGCCACGAAGGCAGTCTCCTGACGGTCTATGCCGGAGTGCAAAACATCACGGTGGAAAAAGGCGACAAGGTTGTGCGGGGCCAAAAAATCGCCGAAGTCCGCGACGCATCCCCAAGCTTCCTGCATTTTGAAGTCCGCGAAGGCTTCGACAGCGTCGATCCAATTCCCTACCTGAACTGATGCGAAAGGGCTCAGGCCCTTTCCTTAATCCTTTTGAAAGTACCTTGGGGGTGCGGTGGTGAAACCCCCGCGTGGGGCGACGTCGAAGACGGCGCAAACCATCCTCCGAAACCCTAGATTGCAATGCCCTTGCGGCCCGCAAGGTCGACAAAGAACTGCCAGGCCACACGCCCGGAACGAGACCCGCGCGTGGCCTGCCATTCAATCGCTTCAGCGCGCAGTTCATCCGCCTCGACCACAACATCATAGGCCGCGCAATAGCCGTCGATCATCTCAAGGTATTCGTCCTGCGTGCAGGGATGAAACCCAAGCCACAACCCGAACCGATCCGACAACGACACCTTTTCCTCGACCGCTTCTGACGGGCTGATCGCTGATCCACGCTCATTTTCGATCATATCACGGGGCATCAGATGGCGACGGTTCGACGTGGCATAGAATACCACATTGTCCGGCCGCCCCTCGATCCCGCCGTCCAGAACCGCCTTCAACGACTTGTAGTGCTGATCATCATGGGAAAACGACAAATCATCGCAAAACAGCAAGAAACGCGCGTCCGAGGCCCGCAGAAGGTTCAGCAATCGCCCCACCGATGGCAAATCCTCGCGCTGCACTTCGACGATCTTAAGCGCCAGCCCTTCGGCCAAAACTGCCGCATGGGCCGCCTTCACGAGGCTTGATTTGCCCATGCCGCGCGCGCCCCACAACAACGCATTGTTCGCAGGCAGCCCCCGCGCAAATTGCCGGGTGTTTTCCAAAAGCGTGTTGCGCGACCGATCAATGCCAACCAGCAATTCCAGATCCACGCGGTTGACGTTCGCAACTGGGTCAAGCCGATCCGGGCTCACATGCCACACGAACGCATCCGCACCGCCAAAATCAGGCGCGTCAAGCGGAGCGGGAGACATCCGTTCCAAAGCCGCCGCGATACGCTCCACCGGGTCGCTCACTTCGGCTCGTCCTCGTCCAGATCGCCGTATAGCTCTTCGTCCTCGTCCAGAATGCCTTCTTCGCGCATCTTCTGAGTGCGCTTCTTTTCAACGCGCTTCACCAGCTGGATCGAAATCTCATAAAGACCATAGACCACCACAAACAAGATCGCCTGCGTAATCACATCGGGCGGCGTCACCAAAGCGGCCAGCACCAAAATCGCCACCACCGCATATTTGCGCACATCCGCCAGACCGCGCGACGACACCAGTCCGGCCTTGCCCAAAAGCGTCAGCAAAACCGGCAGTTGAAAACACAAGCCGAACGCCACGATGAACTTGATCGTCAGCGACAAGTATTCCTGCACCGACCCCAGGAACTCGATCGCCGAGGTTTCAAACTCGCCTTCGGTGTTCAGACTGGCCGTCTGCTGGAACCCCAGGAAAAAGTCGAACGCCAAAGGCGTGACAACGTAATAGGCGAACGACGCGCCCAAAATAAACATAAACGGCGACGCGATCATAAACGGCAAAAACGCCCCGCGCTCGTTCCGATACAGGCCGGGCGCAACGAAACGCCACAACTGGTAACTGATGAATGGGAAAGACAGAACAAGCCCGCCCAAAAGCGAGATCGAGATCGCGACAAAAAAGCCTTCCTGCAGCTTGATCAGGATCAGACCGCAGCCCTCTTGCCCGTTCGCGGCAAGCGCTTTGCATAACGGCGCTGTCAGAAAATCAAAGATCGGGTTCCAGACCATGAAACAGATGATCATACCGACGATAAATGCCATCGCCGCGCGGATCAGTCGGGTGCGCAATTCGGCCAGATGCTCGATCAACGGGGCCGAGCTGTCGGCCATCTCGTCGGTGTTGGTGTCGCTCATGCCCCGGTCTCCGGTTTCGGCTTGGGCTTGGGTTTCGCCTTGGGCTTGGCTTTGGGTTTAGGCTTGGCGGCAGCTTTTGGCTTTGGCGCCGCTTTCGGCGTATCCCCATCAGGCTCTGGCGCAAGCTCAGCCTCGGCCTCGCGCTTTGTCCACTTGGCGGCATTGGCATTGGCGTTTTCGCGGGCTTTGCGTGCCGCCTCGGCACGATCCTCCGCAAGTTTCGCCGTCTCAGGCCCGATCCCCTTGGCCTTTTCACTTGGTTTCGTGGGATCCCAGTCATCGAGATTTCCGGTGGCGTCTTTCGCCGCATCCTTCAACGCATCCAGTCCCATTTTCTTTGGGTTGGCCATATTACGCAGATCTGATGCGGTTTCCTTCATCCCGCTTTCGTCAGCGGCATCTTCCATGGCGCGCTGAAACTCACGCGCCATCCGCTTCATCTTGGCGGTATATTTGCCAAGAGCGCGGAACATGCCCGGAAGGTCTTTCGGGCCGACCACAATCAGTGCGACGACGCCGATGACAAGAAGTTCGGTCCAGCCGATATCCATGGCTCAGGACTTTCCCAGTTTCAGACCTTGTCCTTGTTTTCAGCGTCTTCCGGCGTCACGTCGCGCGCAACGTCCGAGGCGTCTTCCTCAAGCTCTTTTTTGCCGTCGTCCACGCCTTTTTTAAACGCGGTGATGCCTTTGCCGACTTCACCCATAAGGGACGAGATTTTGCCGCGGCCAAAAAGCACCAGCACAACGACTGCGATCAGAAGAAGGCCGGGAAGGCCAATATTGTTCAGCATGGGATTGGTACTCCGTCGAAATCCAAGCCTTTATCTAGGCGCGCGCAGGCTGTCTGGAAAGCGGGAAATGCCGCAACGCCGCGTGAACAGGTGGAAAACAGCAGGGAATTTGACAGACCGAAAGACAACTGACAGGTTTATGTCAGTTGGGGTGTCGTAAACAAGGGGCCATGACACCCCGAATCAAGGATATCTCCATGACCACCACACCTGTAAATGCCACCTCCAATGACCCCGTGATGGAAACCGTCAGCTTCCGGCTGATGCCCGGCACGGACGTTGCGGCCTTCCTGGACGCCGCCGCCGATACCGAAGCCTGCTTGCGCGCTAAAGGCACTCTTGTGCGCCGCTTGTTAAGCCGGGACGCCTCTGGCGGCTGGAGCGATGTGATCGAATGGACGTCCATGGACGACGCCCTCGCCGCCGCCGAAGCCGTGATGCAAGACCCCGCATTTGCCCCCTTTGGCGCGATGATCGACCCGGACACGGTGCAAATGCGCCATGCCCCGATCCTGTGGCGGATGGAGTAACCCCTTGCGCCGCACCGATCGCCTGTTTGAACTGATACAAATTCTGCGAGACGGACGGCTCCACCGTGGCAGCGACATGGCCGAACGCCTGGGCGTGTCGCTGCGCACAATCTACCGTGACATGGACACACTGGTCGCCAGCGGTGTTCCCGTCGAAGGCGAACGCGGCCTGGGCTATATGATGACCGCGCCGATTACCCTGCCGCCGCTGAACCTGACACTTACCGAACTCGAAGCACTCCACCTTGGCCTCGCCGTGGTCTCAAAAGCCGCCGACGACGAGTTGAAATCCGCCGCCGCAAGCCTGTCCAGCAAAGTCGATGCGGTTCTGCCCGAAGACCGTGCGGCCCCTGCGTCTGGCTGGGGATTTGCGGTCTACCCCTTCGCCGAAGCCGCGCGCGGTTTTGTCCACATGGCGCCATTGCGTGCCGCGATCCGCTCGCGACGCAAAGTAAACATCACCTACGCAGCGCCGGATAAAGAGGAAACAACCCGCACCCTGCGCCCCTTGCAAATGGAATACTGGGGCCGCGTCTGGACGCTGACGTCCTGGTGCGAATTGCGCAATGATTTCCGTGTGTTCCGCGTCGATCGCATTCAAACCCTCGACGTCACCTTTGACACATTCCAAGAAGAACCCGGCAAGACCCTTGCGGACTACCTCGACCGTCAGGACGGCCATTAGCCCTTCTTCTTGGCAAAAATACTCAAAAAAACCGCCAAAGGCGGACCCGAATTTAGCCGCGCTTGGGAAAGACGAAACAGCGCCCGCGCCGGATCATCAGCCAAAGCGCTGTACCCTCTTTGGGCAAGAACACCGACGGCACCGTCGCCTTCAGGATCGAGCCGTCATGATCCATCCGAAACTCCACAAGACTTTCGTTGCCCATGAACCGGCTCCGCACAACGGTACCACGCGCGGGCGATCCGTCTTCCGGCGTCGGGTTCGGCCCACGCCCCTGTCGGTCAAAATCGATCCGGATGTGCTGCGGGCGAATGACAATCTCGACATCCGTTCCGTCCGGCACGCCGGGGGCCAGGAAACCGCCAAAAGGCGTGTCCGTCAAAGCCCCTTCAACAACGCCGTGTATCACATTGATATCACTAAAAAATGCCGCCGCGTCTTGATCAACGGGCGTGTTGTAGACATTGTACGGCGCGCCTCGTTGCACGATCCGTCCGTCGCGCATCAAGGCAATCTCATCAGCCATCCGCATCGCCTCGTCCGGCTCGTGGGTCACCAACAGCACGGCGGTATTCTCGTCCTTGAGGATATCCAGCGTCTCGTCACGGATACCGTCGCGCAGCCGATTATCCAGCCCCGAAAACGGCTCGTCCATCAGCATGATCCGGGGCCGCGGTGCAATCGCGCGCGCGAGTGCCACGCGCTGTTGCTCGCC
>JARFRG010000225.1 GCA_029287375.1 Boseongicola sp.
CGCTGGCGAAGTTCGTCTTCTTCGACCTTGGCTTTCGCCTTTTCTTCGCGCTCGCGCTCTTCTTGTTCTTTGGCGTCGATCTCGGCCCGGCGACGCTCGCGATCTTCGGCCCGGGATTTCTCCTCGGCCGCACGCGCAATCGCTTCGTCAGCCTCGGCTGCACGAGCGGCGGCAAGCGCCTTCATCCGGCGATCAAGTTCGGCGTCGGTTATGCCCGCTGGGCGTTTCGAAGGATCAGTCGCAGGCGAGGATGTGCCACCGGAACCGGCAGCCGACTTCGCCGCGTCTGGCTTTGGCACCACGACACGTTTACGCTTGGTCTCAACCACGACGCTCTTGGTCCGGCCATGGCTAAAGCTTTGCTTTACCTGTCCTGGACGGCCGCTGCGCAGCCCCAGAGTCTTTTTGCCGTCATTATCGCTCATATGGTCTACTTTACCTTTCCGGCGGCAGTGCCACCGTCCAAATCGCGAACGCCAGATAGCCGGATGGCGTCCTCTCTGATACGTTCAGTGAGTCCGCCAAATCCGAGCGCCGCATGTATCACACGTTCGCGCCCAAAGGACAAACCCAATTCTGAGGCTGTTAACACCTCGAAATAACTACCCCTTCCGCCCGGGGCATGGAGCTTTGATTTCCCGCGTTCTGACCCATCCGAGGCCTGAAACAGGATGCGTGCATCTTCCTTGCCAAGCCAGTCGCGAACCTTTTCGTAGCCCGCAATCGCCCGGCCCGCTTTGCGCGCCATCGACACGCCGTCGATCAATCTGCGCACCAAAAGCGCCTCGACATCTGACACAAGCGTTTCCGGCACCGTCACCGCCTGTTTTGCGGCACGGGCGAAAAGACCCTTTGTCATCGCCGTCTCAAGTGCAGCGCGGTCCGCCGCCACCCAGATGCCGCGACCCGGTAGCTTTTCCAGAATATCCGGCACCACGATCCCATCCGGTGACACTGCAAAACGGATCAGCCCACGCTTGGGCTGAACCTCGCCAGTGGCGATGCAGCGACGTTCGGGATCGTCGCGAGTCTTGTCCTTGCCACCGCGTGACATGGGCGCCAACCGAGGCCTGCGATCAGGCCTCGACCTCCTCGGCTTCGCCTTCTTCGCCGTCTTCTTCGGCATCAGAAGCAAGGTCCGCAGGGTCGACCCAGCCAAGCTGGATACGTGCGGTCATGACCAAGAGTTGCGCCTCCTCAAGCGACATATCGAATTTCTCCAGAACGCCTTCGTCTTTTACACGCTCTCCGTCGACTGTGGTCCAGCCACCGGCCAGCTCCCAGTCCGCGCAGGTTGCGAAATCTTCCAGCGTCTTAACATCGTCTTCGGCCAAAGCTTCGACCATCTGCGGTGTCAGCCCGTCAAAGCCGATAAGGCTGTCTTCGGCACCCAACTCGCGGGCGCGTTCAAGCGCCTTATTGTTCTGCGCCTCAAGATAGTCCCGCGCACGGGCCTGAAGTTCGCTGGCAGTATCATCGTCAACACCGTCAATGACCAACAATTCGCCGACTTCGACGTAGGCGACCTCTTCGAGATTGGTAAAGCCTTCGGACACCAGAAGCTGTGCAAAGAATTCGTCCAGATCAAGTGTGTCCATAAACAATTTTGTACGCAGTTCGAATTCTGCCTGACGCCGGACCGATTCTTCTTCTTCGGTTATGATGTCGATATCGAGATGCGTCAGTTGAGAGGCCAGACGCACGTTTTGGCCACGGCGGCCAATCGCCAGTGACAACTGCTCTTCCGGTACGACGACTTCGATCTTGCCTGCGTCCTCGTCGAGAACGACTTTTGAGACCTCGGCTGGCTGCAATGCGTTCACCAGGAACGTCGGTGCATCCTCATTCCACGGAATGATATCGATTTTCTCACCCTGAAGTTCGTTGACCACCGCCTGTACGCGCGAACCACGCATACCAACGCAAGCACCAACAGGATCAATCGAGTTGTCATAGGAAATCACCGCGATCTTTGCGCGCGAACCGGGATCACGGGCAACCGCCTTGATCTCGATAATGCCGTCGTAAATCTCGGGGACTTCCATTTTGAACAATTCGGCCATGAATTCCGGCGCTGTGCGCGACAGAAAAATCTGCGGACCGCGTGCTTCGCGGCGCACTTCTTTGATATAACAACGAATGCGATCATTCGGGCGATAGCTTTCGCGGCCGATTTTCTCGTTGCGACGCAGAACGGCTTCGCCCCGGCCCACATCGACGATGACGTTGCCATATTCTTCGCGTTTGACCTGACCATTGATGATCGTGCCTGCGCGGTCTTTGAATTCTTCGTACTGACGATCACGCTCGGCTTCGCGGACTTTCTGCAGAATCACCTGCTTGGCCGACTGCGCCGCGATCCGGCCCATTTCAACGGGCGGGACTTCGTCGACAATCGTGTCGCCGACTTTGGGATCATCAAGATACTGCTTGGCCTGCTCAGGCGTCAGTTGCGATTGGTAATTCTCAAGCTCTTCTTCTTCAGGATCAATCACCGTGCGTACCCGCGTGAACGTGGCCTTGCCGGTCTTGCGGTCAATCGACACGCGAATGTCCATCTCGGCGCCGTAACGCGACTTCGCCGCCCGGGCGAGACTTTCTTCCATTGCTTCGATCACAAGGCTTGGA
Source organism: Boseongicola sp. (assembly GCA_029287375.1). Lineage (GTDB taxonomy): Bacteria > Pseudomonadota > Alphaproteobacteria > Rhodobacterales > Rhodobacteraceae > Boseongicola. Next base: position 2,629 of record JARFRG010000225.1, read on the forward strand.
TCGATCATCTTCTCACGCGCGACCGCCTCGGCCGTTTGCAGAAGTTCAAGCTGGTTTGCAGAAGTAATCGCCATTCTCAGGTCTCCTCGTCGCCATCGATGATGGTCTGTATTTCGTCGAATTGTTTTTCGTCCACGTCGCCGGCATCCTTACGGGCGCGCAGCACATCGCGGATCAGATCGTCGGTTAGCACCAGTTTGGCGTCGGACAGCCATTCGTAGTTCAGGCCAATCGTCGTCGGTTCGCCCGCGACTTCGATCTCGATCAGCACGTCGTTGCCTTCGGTTCCCTGAAGCGCGCCCTTGAACCGTCGACGTCCGTCGATAAGTTCGGTCGTTTCAAGTTTGACCTCGTAGCCCTCCCAGGCATCAAAATCCTTAAGTCGGGTCAAAGGTCGGTCAATGCCGGGGCTGGACACCTCAAGCGTATAGGCATCGTCAAGCGGGTCTTCGACATCAAGCGACGCGCTGACGGCCGTCGAAATCCTAGCGCAATCATCCACTTCGATGCCGCCGTTCGGCTTGTCGGCCATGATCTGAAGCGTCTTGGTCTCACCCGCCATCAAACGAATGCGCACCAGTTCAAACCCCAGATCTTCGATCACAGGGGTGATAATCTCGGCCATCCGCCGATCCATACTGGTTTTCGCAATCAATTCAGACATCGTGTCAACTTGCCTTCAGGCACAAAAAAACGGGCGCGCGGCCCGTGAAGATTTCCGGTGGAGCCTCGGGGGTGGAAGCCGACGCGCCGCTATTGAAAAGGCATATACGCCCGAGGACATGAGTCTGCAAGGGGAAAGGCAATCTGCCCTTTCCGTGCCGTCGCATTGCATGATCGGCGGGTTGCGACTTGGCGCGCGGCGATCGGGGTGGCACACTACGCAGGGTCCGGGTTTTGTCCGGCCATGTCAGTAATCGGACGTCATGTTTAGCTTCGTCAAGCGTCATCCAGGTCTTTCCACGGCATTCATCGCAGCTTTGGCGTTGACTGTTTTCTTTCTTTTTCGACTGACCGCAGGGCTGATCTATTGGAGCGACGCCAAACACATAGACCAGCCGCTCGCGGGGTGGATGACGCCCCGATACGTCTCGCAATCCTGGAGCCTGCCGCCCGAGGCGCTTGTCGTAGCTCTTGGGCTGGAGCAAGACGGGTCAGGGCGACGGATCACTCTCAAGGAACTCGCCCGCCAGCAAGGCCGTAGCCTGGATGATCTCATCGGTGATCTTGAAGCCGCCATCGCGGC
>JARFRG010000242.1 GCA_029287375.1 Boseongicola sp.
CTTGATGACCTCGCGTTGCCACGTCTGGGACAGTGGATAGAACCGGGCACTGATCTTCGTGCTATCTCGACCGAAGCCCTGACAACCTCGTCAATCAAGTCAAATCCCAACGTCCTAACGGTCGATCAGCTGCACAGCGCAGTTGAGGACGCACTCTGAAAATCCGGATCAGTGGAAACCGGTCCACGGTGACCAGGTTGGAATCTGTGGCCACTCGTCACTCAAAAAATCTGAATAAAGCTACCTTATCGTAGCAAACGTTTCACAGGTGGCCGCCTGAAAGAAGCTAGAGATTTGATTGCTCAGTTACCCGATACCACACCCCATTACCGCCTTTTCGCAGTGCGGAAAATCATGCCTTTTCCTTAGCCTAAAGATGTTGAGTACTTTGCGACCAAGCTGGAAAAGGCGGGGATACAGGATTAGCGGTTGAGCCTGCCGTGGCGTGTCAACTTTCGAACCATATTTCAACTGTCGAAGTCAGTTGGATAATTGGAGAACAGTTGCCGAAGTCCTGCGCACCATTGTCTGTACCGGTTCAGAGAGGCCATTCGCTGCAGCCCGAATAAATGACTGCTCCGGGCTCGAAGCCGCCATTTGCTGCGTCCTGCTCGAAGGTCTGCTTCGATGATTTGAGGCTAAACCTTCCAAAGTCATGTTGACCAAAGCGCTGCTTCGGTCGGAGGCCGCCTTGGCAAAAGAGGAGGTCACCATGACTTTAGAGAAGCAATTTACGTTGGAAGCAGTCGAAAAGCCAAAAGCAACCAACCCCGTCCATCAGCGTCGCGCAAAGTTTCTGACGGCAATCGACAAGCAGGTTGCAAAGCTAGAGGCTGGAACACCTGGCACGACGCAAGGCAGGGCAGGGTGGGTCTGGCAATCAGAGAAGGGCGAGTGGTTCGTCTCCACACCACCAAACAGGCGCAGATCGTCATCAATACATGGCTCAAACAGTGCAATCGTGTCCGACCGCATCAGGCCCTAAACATGCGCCCGCCCATCCCAGAAACCATGCTCAAAAGTGGCCCATAGAAATGGGGCTGGACACCGTCGGGTGGCTCGCTTTGGCGTTCGGTTGGGCGGGAAGGATGGTTCGGGGTGACGAGCAGGGAAGATCAGCGTTCGCTTCAAATAGGCAGCACGTCGGTCAAGTCAGTCCCCGTGACGCGATATCCCTGATTGGGAACCACTTTTTTATGAAACAAAGAAGTCCCGGAGCAGGGCGTCGAAGATGTCTGGTTTTTCCAGATGCGCTGCGTGCGCACAGTCGGGCAGAACGGCCAGTCTGACGTCGGGCAGGGCGCGCCAGAGGTGCTCGGTTTGGCTCCACGGATAGGTGCGGTCCTGATCGCCCCAGATCAACAGTGTCCTTGCCGTGATACTTGTCAGCCTGTCGGCGCTGTTCCAGGTCTGCATCGCCTCAAGACCTGCCAGAATAGCGCTGAGTTTGGTCTGTTCGGCGATTTCCAAGCAGGTTTCGAAGGTCTCGGTTTCGGTTGGGCTTAGAAACCACGTGGCGACGATACGTCCGGCGGTTGCTTTTGCACCATCGCTTTTTGCACGGAGTTTGGACGTTTCAATCGTCTCAAAACGCCCCGGCAGAACTCCTGTTGCACCCGTTCCGTAGAGCACCAGACTTTCAACGCGATCGGGCGCGAGGAGCGTCATTTCTTGTGCGATCATGCCGCCCATCGAATGGCCGACCAGATTGAAGTGGGAGATGCCCTGTGATGTCAGAGCATCAAGGACCCAAGTGGCATAGGCTGCAATGGTATCAAGGGGCTCCGTCTGCGCATTGTCACCGAAGCCGGGCAGGTCGACGGCCACGACCTCACGCCCCGCAAGGGCCGCGATCTGGCCTTTCCATTGCTGACTGCCGCCAAGGAAACCATGAACAAAAACAACCGGTGTCACTTACGTCCGCCCTGAACAATGCGATCAAGGATCATCGCACAAAAGAGGATCGAGAAGCCGGCAAGGATGCCTTGTCCGACGTTGGCGTATTGCAGCGCTTCCAGCACGTCTTCGCCAAGACCTTTCGCGCCGATAAGCGACGCCACGACGACCATTGCCAGTGATAGCATGATGGTTTGGTTGATCCCGGCTCTGATGGAGGGGCCTGCGAGTGGCAGGTCAACTTTCGTCAGCAGATACCATTTGTTCGCGCCAAAACTGATCGCAGCTTCGCGCACGCTTTCGGGGACGCCGCGCAGACCAAGGACGGTCAGGCGCACCACTGGTGTGCCGCCGAAGATCATGGTCACGATGACAGCCGCCGGTTTGCCCACTCCGAAAAAGGCGATTACGGGGACCATGAACACAAATGCGGGCATAGTCTGCATGAAATCCATGATCGGCTGGATGAAGGAAGAGAAACGCGGACGGCGCGCAGAGAACATGCCCAGCGGAATGCCGATGACAATCGACAGACAGGCGGCTGTGCCCAGAAGGGCAAGCGTGGTCATCGCCGCCTCCCAGAAGCCCAGAAGCCCCATATAGGCCAGAAAGGCGCCCGAATAGATCGCCGTGCGCAACCCGGCCGTCAGCCAAGTGAGCAGTATGGTCAGGCTGGCGATAACGATCCACGGCGTTTGCACGAGGATGACTTCAAGCGCGTCCAGAAGGCCCCGGATGCCTTTGGTGAGAATGTCGAAAAACGTTTCGCTGTTTCGAACGCACCACGCGATGAAGTCTTCCACCCAGGTGATCCCGGTCAGTCGGATGTCGGGGTCAGTGGGAAAGCTTGTCAGCAACGAGTAACGTCCCGGGTAGCTGTAATGCACCGTGGCCGTCAGAACGATCAGCACCATGAAAACAGCGCTGAGGATGATGTGGGTTTGTGGCAGACCCGAGCGCACGGTGTCGTCGCTGAGCCAGTCGGAAAAACGCGATTCCAGTGCGGTGTTTGCCACAAGGGCTTGTGCGATTTTCGCGATGATCAGGATCGCGAGCCCTGTGAGGGCAATCGTTGGCCCCTCGGAGGCCATCGCTTCGGCCTCGGCGCGGATGCCGCCGATATTGGCTTCCAGTGACTCCACAGTGCGTCGAAACGCATCGACCCTGTCCGAGCCGCTTTCAATCGCGGCTTCAAGCTGGCGCTTTCTGAGGTCGAGTGTGCCTTCGATCGATGCAATCCGGTCCATGGCGTCTGCGGCCAGATCTCCGAATAGGCCGCGGGCGATTTGCACAAGCGCAAGGGCTTCGATGATGAGAAAGGGCAGTGCCCAGTTCCATAATCCTCGGGCGCCGAACCATATCGGGCCAAAGAGACCAGCCAGAATGTTGACCGTCGGTGTGAACCGAGAGGAGGCGCCGATCTTGTCGAACATCGCGATGTAGTAATCGGGGTTTGTGCGCACGAAGGTGCGGATATTTTCCCGGCGTTCCTCGGCGTAGGCGAGGGCTGCTTCGGATTCGGTATCTTCAAGGGGATTGATGCCAAGATCGCTCATGATACTTCTGTCCCTTCAATGACCGTTCGCAGCAAATCTGCGCGCGTGATGACGCCCGCGTCCTTGCCATCGGCCTGCACGATAATCGGGTTGTCATCGTCAATCGCGAGGTTGATGAGCGTGCTGAGGTTTTCTGCGTGATCGACCTTGGGGGCGTCGGTGCTGAGGGGCCCGTTGGCCGCGACGAAGGCGTCAATCGGTTGCATGACGGCGTGAGCGTGCACGACCTTCAGTCGGGAAATTCCTGCCACGAAATCAGCGACGTAATCGTCTGCTGGTTCCATGACGATATCTTCGGCAGTGCCCATTTGCACCAGCTTGCCGTCTCGCATAATGGCGATCCGATCGCCGATGCGGACGGCTTCATCCAGATCATGCGTGATGAAGATCGTAGTTTTCTTCAGGATTTTGGACAGCCGGATAAACTCGTCTTGCAGTTGGCGACGGATCAACGGGTCGAGTGCAGAGAAGGGCTCGTCCATCAAGAGGACGTCCGGGTTGGCGGCAAGCGCGCGCGCCAGTCCAACCCGCTGCTGCATGCCGCCGGAGAGCTCGTGGGCGAACTTTGCGCCCCACGCGCCAAGTTCAACGATGTCCAGAATAGCCGCGGCCTGACGCATACGTTCGTTCTTGGCGACCTTTCGGATTTCAAGTGGCATGGCGACGTTGTCCAGCACCGAACGGTGCGGCATCAGGGCGAAATTCTGGAATACCATCCCGATTTTCTGATTTCTGAACCGCTGAAGCTCTTGCGTTCCGAGCGCCATCACATCGATGCCTTCGATCTCGATCTTGCCCGCTGTAGGTTCCAAAAGTCTGTTAAAGTGGCGCACCAGCGTGGATTTCCCACTGCCTGACAGCCCCATGATGCAGAAGATTTCACCCCGGTTGACCGATAGGCTGACGTCTGCGACGCCCACAACCGCGTTGTATTCTGAAAGAACCTCGGCTTTTCCAATCCCACGCTCCCGGATGGCGGTGAGAGCAGCTTCGGCGTTGTCGCCAAAAATCTTCCAGACATTCGAGATTTCGATGACGGTATCGTCAGTCATGACGGACCTTCCTGCGGCGCGTGTCAGGGAAAGGACGGCGCGACAGGGACTGCCGCGCCGTCGGGTCGTGTTCAGGAGGTCTTAAAGACCAAGCCAGCTGTCAACGCGGTCAGAGTTGGCGTTGACCCACTCTTTTGCCACATCGGCAGCGTCGCGACCGTTCGCGCTGATTTCAAATGCCAGTTGGCTGACGTCATCTGCCGTCAGTGCAAAGTTGGCGAAGAATTCGGCAATTGCCGGTGAGCGGTCGGGCAGCGAGTTGGACCATGCAATTTGCACGTCCTTCAGAGCATCCTTGGTCGCCACCATGGAGTTTTCATACCAGTCCGCGTCATCAGAGGGCTGAACCATCTGATACTTTGCCGGGTCGAACGTTGGCTCGGTCAACATCTTGACGTCGAACATGAACCAGACCGCGTGCGGCTTGTAGCAGTAAAAAGCATAGCCTTCGCCCTTGGCAATACTGTCTTTGATACGTGCGGTTTTCACGCTTTCTTCGGCCCGGATTGGTTCGACGAAATCAAGAAGGCCATAGTCACGCGTTTTTACTTCGTTGACGTTTGCCGAGGCCCAACCCGGCGCGCCGATCCACATTTCACCAAGACCGTTGCCGTCGCTGTCCATCAGAGCCGCCACGTCAGGGCGTCCCAGATCCGCGATGTCGGTGATGTTGTTGGCGGTTCCGAAGTCTTCGGTGACGCAGAAGCCCTGATTGCCCTGATAGGGGTTCGAGGACAGCGTGACGGTGCCGGCTTCATCCACATACTTGTTGGTGAAGCTTTCCTGATTTGGCAGCCAGACGTCGGGATGGACGTCGATGTCGCCTTTGCCCTGGTCCATGGCCTGAAAGATGGTGGCGTTGTTACCGGGGACATACTCGACCTGACCCCCGATGCGGGACTCGACGACTTCGCCAAGCACATAGGCAATCGCCTGCGCACCAGTCCAGGACGGCACGCCGATGGCAACTTCCTCGGCCGCGAAGGCAGGTAGGGCGAACAGGCTGGTGGCTGTCGCGAGCCCCAGCATTTTCAGTTTCGTATTCATAGTTCTCTCCTCTGTTGAACCGCGCCATTTATTGGCGTCATTTCGATAGTATGGGTGGTTGAGACCGTGTATCTCGGGTGTCCCTCGTTGTTATTTTTTTCGGTGCAGACGGACCAAAGGCCGCTTTTCAGACGCGCCGCAGATTGCTGTCTGAAAGACTAGGGGAAGAGTTTTTGGGATAGCCAATTCGAACAATTCATAGAACTATTCGTAAATTGCATATATTTCGCGTCTTGTTCGCGAGATCTGTCTATCAGAAGGAATGTTCCTGTGGATCTGAACTGGCTTTTGGATTTCGAGTGCCTTGCCCGGACGCTGAATTTTACGCGCGCCTCGGATGAACGGAATATCACTCAGTCGGCTTTCAGCCGTAGAATCAAAGCTTTGGAAAGCTGGGTCGGCCTGCCTCTGGTCAATCGGGACACTTATCCGGTTCAGCTTACCGAAGCGGGGCAACAGTTTTTGCCGATTGCGGTCGAAGTCGTTGGGCAGCTGACCGACGCACGCCGCGCGATCCGGGATGCAGACCGCGGCGACCGTGATTTTGTTCGCTTTTCAGCGCTTCACACGATTTCGGTTAATTATTTGGCGCCTCGCATTGAAAAGATGCAGCAAAATGCACGGGGTTTGCGCACCCGGGTGATTTCCGATTCCCTTGCGACCTGTTGCGATCTGCTGGCGGCCGGGGCGGTGGACATTCTTCTTTGCTATTACCACCACGCCGTATCGCCAAAAATTGACGAAGTGACGTTCGAGCGCAAAGACCTTGCGCGCGATCCATTGATCCCTGTTGCCGCTCAAGACGCGGCGTTGGCGAACAAATGGAGCCTTGATCGCTTGGACGGGCCGCCCATTCCCTATCTGGCCTACGAGAGCTTGTCGTTTCTGGGGATTGTGGTGGAAAACACGGTCGCAAAGCGGTCGCTGAACGTTGAGACGATCTACGTCGACAGTCTGGTCGAAACGATCAAGAGGCGGCTTTTGCAGGGCGGCGGTTTTGCCTGGTTGCCGCAAACGGCTGTCTCGGATGAAATTGCATCAGGGCAACTGGTGACGATTGGTGACGCGGACTGGAGCACGCCACTGACGATATCGGCTTTTGCAAATCCGACATTGCTTGAAAAGTCAGCAAGAGACATCTGGGATCAGTTGTAGGGCGTTTTGGTTGGGGACGGCGCCGGACTAGAGATGTCGATGATTGCTCTGACCAGCAGGTCGAGAGTGTCTACGGCGCGGGCTTCGGGCGCGGCACTCTCTGCGATGAGAGAGAATTCTGAGCAGGCCACAAATTGAAGGCGGCCACCTTTTGCCACGAGTTCAGCGGAGGCCGCCGTGAGGATGTCGCGTGCGGATTGGCAAGGGCCATTTGCCTTGATTGCCCGTATTGCGGTCAACATCGATGCGTCGTCATCGGGCCAGATCGTTGTGAGGCCACGGGCCTGTAGTGCGCGTTCAAAAAGATGCGTCTTTTTCACGGCCGGGGAGGCAAGCATTCCGATTGAGCCGCCGGGGGCAAGTGTTGCCAGGGCGTGGTCTGCTGCCAGATCAACCATATTCAGGAGCGGGATTTTGACAGCTTTGGTGATGGCGGGCGCGTAGAAATGTGCTGTGTTGCAGGGCATTGCCAAGGCGACTGCGCCTGCGGTTTCGAGCCGCCGCGCCATCGCGGCCAGTGTTGGGCCGGGGTCTTCGCCGGTCTCTTCGATGAGATGTGCAATGCGCGAAGGCACCTGCGGGTTCATATCAATCAGGAGCGGGATGTGGTCGCTGTCGTCCTTGGCGTCGGTGGCCGCGATCAGTTTTTGCTGAAGAAGGATCGTCGCCTCGGGGCCCATGCCGCCAAGCACGCCGATGTGGTTCGCCTGCATGTCACGGTTCATCGGATTGGTTCGGCGCCTTTAGGTTTTCCACGCGACACTAGCTTGCGCCAACGCGGAGCGGCAAGCCGATATTCGGGCGTGCAGAAGGCGTGGTGTCGGGGGCGGAGTCAACTTCGGCTTGACCGACGCCGTCATCGTGGTGTCCTTTCAAGCCAGACACAAAGGACATCGCAATGGTTCAGTCTGACGCCATCTTGCACCGTAGCCTTGAGGAACTGAGGGCGGCGCTCCCGAATATTGCGCTTGCCCCTAAAGACGAGGGCGTGATCGCTTTGATTGTCGTGCGCCCGGACCATGGCCTTCGCGAAACGCCGAACGAGATTTGGGTGTCAGCGGCAAAAGGGGTGGAGGGCGACCATTGGTCAAAGGAATGCTGGCGGACCACTGATGACGGCGCGCAGCATCCGGATGTTCAGATCAACCTGATGTCGGTGCGCGCAGCCGAGGCGATTGCAGGGCGCTCTGCGAACTGGCCGGCTGCGGGAAATAACTTCTTTGTCGATTTGGATATGTCTCCTGAAAACCTGCCGCCCGGGACACGTCTTGCTTTGGGATCGGCGGAGATCGAGATTTCTCAGGAGCCGAACAAGGGCTGTCGTCTCTTTGCTGAACGCTATGGCAGAGATGCCTGCGTGTTTGTGAATGTGGGCGAAGGCCGGAATCTGAGAACCCGCGGGCTTTATGCCCGGGTTGTGAAAGATGGCGCGGTTTGCGTGGGGGATGTGGCTCAAAAGCTGTGAGGTTTGCCACTATCGGTCACCTTGCATCCTGCGGTCTGTGCGAAAGCGCGTTGTGGTTGGGTATTCGAGATTGGGAAGTTTTTCGGGCCGCGTGCGAGCCAGTGCGCCTTGGGGACAAATTCGGGGGACTGAACATGAAGACAGTTCGTGTCATTGGCTTAGGCGATATGGGCAGTGGGCTGGCCAAAAACCTGATCAAGGGCGGCTTTCACGTGATGGGGATGGATTTAAAGCCAGACCGTTTGGCCGCGTTTGAAGAGATGGGCGGGCAGGTTGCCGCGTCATATGCCGAGGTTGGGCAAACGTCCTTGCACATTCAATTCGGCTTCCCCATGACGCAATAGAAATATCATTCACAACCCTCTGTGGTTGTCTTTCAGCATACTGCATTTTCACCTTGGCGAGTAGCCAAGCCTTGCAAAGCCGACATTCCTTCAACGCGCAGCATTCAGCACCCTGGGCTCAAACCCGCCATTCGCCGCACGTTGCACTAAGGACTGCAAAGCGGGATGGGGTGGATGGCTCCTGCTTCAACCGGCGTCGCGATGCGCCATAGTGCAGGTGTCATAAACTGCGTATGAGAGGAGCCACCCCATGCATGTTACAACAATCGGGCTGGATATAGCCAAGAACGTT
>JARFRG010000218.1 GCA_029287375.1 Boseongicola sp.
CGCATCGACTTCGTGGCGTTCAAAGGCACCGGGATCACTGTCCACCAGATCCGCCTCGGGCCAGTCTCGCCAGGCCAGTGTCGCAGCGTCCGGCCCATCCAGCAGCAACTCCTCCGGCCCGTCGACGGGCTCGCCCATGACCTGACGCGCCATTGTCATCATCGTCACGACATCGTCCAATATCGCCTCGTCGTCTGCCGTGGCCGCCGCCGACCGCATGACAAGCCCCAGTCCGTCGTCGCCCATTTCGCTGTCGCACAAAGCGCGGAGTTCGACACGCCGTTCTTCATCTTTGATATCACGCGAGATATTCAAGCCCCCCGCGCCCGGAGTCACAAGGCAATATCGGCTTTTGAAAACAATGCGTTCCGTCACTGGCGTGGCCTTGCCTGCTTCAGCAAAAGTCGTTGCCTGAACGATCATTCGCTGTCCACTTGCAATGCCCTTTGCCTGACGCAAAAACACTGGCCCGTCAGGCGTCGACAGGATCAGACCGCCCTGCCCCTTCATCGGCCGCATGGCGCGGGCGCGAAAGATCGCACCAGGGCGTATGCGTGTGTCGGGTGGGTCGATCAACAGATCGTCCAAGCGCCCGTCCCGCAAAAAAGCCGCCGCGCCGACCCCGTTGATCTCGCCCAAAACCGCAACCGTACCCTTCACGACCAGCCCCCTTCGATTGAATAACCCGCGTCGCGCAGCAGCACGGCAGTTTCTGCCAAAGGCAGCCCCATGATTGCGGAATACGAGCCAGAAATCCACGGAATGAACGTCCCTGCAGGCCCCTGTATGGCATAGCCACCAGCCTTGCCGCGCCAGTCACCGCTCGCAAGGTATCCGTTCACCTCGCCGTCGGACAACCGCTTCATCCGTACAGCGCTTTCCACAATTCGGTGTCGCACGCCTGCGTCACTTACCACCGCCACACAGGTAAACACCCGGTGACGCCGCCCCGAAAGCGCCAGCAAGAAGGCCGCCGCCTCTTTTTCATCTTCGGGCTTTCCGAAAATCCGCCGCCCCATCGCAACGGTCGTGTCCGCAACCAGCACGATCTCGCCTGCCGCACGCGCCACCGCTGCGGCCTTGGCAAGCGTAACGCGCGTACAATAGGGACGTGGTTGTTCTGCCTTGAAAGGGGTTTCATCGATATCGCCCGGGCGAATGTCGTCCGGCACAACACCGATCTGGGCGAGCAATTCCCGCCGACGCGAGCTTGCAGACCCCAGTATTAAGCGAGGGCGCGACGCCGCCCCATCACCGTCACCGGTCACTTGAAGCGATAATTGATCCGACCTTTGGTCAGGTCGTAAGGTGTCATCTCGACCTGGACTTTGTCCCCGGCCAGAACCCGGATGCGGTTTTTGCGCATCTTGCCTGCCGTATGTGCGATGATCTCATGGCCGTTCTCAAGCTCGACCCGGAATGTCGCATTCGGCAGGAGTTCCTTCACGACACCAGGGAATTCGAGCAGTTCTTCCTTGGCCATGTTGTCTCCTAAGTATCACCCGTTAGTCGGGCGAGGCTTAAATGGGCGCGAATCCGGCAATTATCAAGCCAATTCTCGCGATTTCCCAAGAAGATCACGGCTCTGTGGCCCAGCGTCGCTGCCAAACCCCACCGTACCGTCCAAACACGCCCTCCAGAATCATGTCGCTCAGGCGAAACGCCCCAAAGATCTGGCACAAAAGCCTTGTCAAAACGTGAATAGCCGCAGGAAATTTACTGGTCGACTTCCGTCGGCGGGCCAAACCGCGCCAACATCCGGTCGCGGATCTGATCGCGCGCCTGCCGATAACTCACAAGCTTCGCCTCGCGCCCCTCACCCAATCCCGTAGGGTCCAGAATCGGCCAGTATTCCACCTCCAGATGGAAAAACCGTGTCAACTCAAGCGCACGCCGCTGTGACGCAGGTGACAAAGCCACCACCAGATCAAATCCCGAAAGGTCATCTCCCCATTCCTGCATTTCGTCAAAACTGCGCGAGCGATGACGCTCCAGCTCAATCCCCAACTCAGCGCACACCGCCACCGAAAAGCCGTCGATCTCCATGTCATTGTAGACACCCGCCGACTGCACATAAGCCGACTGCCCATAGAACTTCTTCATCATGCCTTCGGCCATAGGGGACCGCACCGCATTGTGATCGCAGCAAAAAAGCACGGATTGAGGCAGCTCACCCAATCGTCAGGCCCCGAAATGCAAGACACAGATCAACGTAAACAACCGCCGCGCCGTGTCCGTATCCAGCTCCGCCTTGTCTTCAAGCCGCTCTTGCAAAACCCGCGCACCTTCGTTGTGAATCCCACGCCTCGCCATATCAATCGCCTCGATCTGACCGGGAGGCAGCTTTTTCACCGCATCAAAGTAACTCTCACAGATTTGAAAGTAATCCTTCACAACCTGTCGGAACGGCCCAAGCGCCAGATGAAATTCCGCCGCTGGTGCGTCTGACTCGGTCCTTACGTCGAACACCAGCCGTCGTTCACGGATCGCGAGATGCAGCCGATATGGCCCCGCCGGTACCTCCCGCCCGTCGCGCTCGGGAATATCAAAGGAATTCTCCTCCAAAAGATCGAACACCGCGACCCGGCGCTCCTGCTCGATCTCCGGTGTCGGAGCGGCCAGCGCACTGTCATCGATGTCGATCTGAACAATCTTGCTCATTCACCCGCCCCCTCATTCAACTGATCCAATCGCGCCCGCACGCTCAATCCATGCGCCTCAAGGCTCTCACTCTTCGCCAACGTCTCAGCCGCGGGTCCAATAGCTGCCAAAGCCCCCGGCGTCATCTTGGCAATCGTCGTGCGCTTTACAAAATCCATCACCGAAAGCCCGGACGAAAACCGCGCCGACCGTGCCGTCGGCAAAACATGGTTCGGCCCGCCCACATAATCGCCGATCGCTTCCGGCGTCCATTTGCCCAGAAAAATAGCCCCCGCATGGCTGATGTTTGCCGCCAGCGCCTCGGGGTTCGCAACGCACAACTCAAGATGCTCCGGCGCAATCTCATCGCACAAAAGAGCCGCCTCACCCAGATCCCGCACGACAATCACTGCGCCGTAATCTCGCCAACTGGCCCGCGCAATTTCGCGCCGCTCCAGAGTTTCCAAGAGCAGCTCAACAGATGCCACAACCGCCTCGCCAAAAACGGCATCCGTGGTGATCAGGATCGACTGCGCGGAACTGTCATGCTCGGCCTGAGACAACAAATCCGTCGCAATCCAGTCAGGATCATTGTCTGCGTCCGCAATCACCAGAATCTCGGACGGGCCGGCAATCATATCAATGCCAACCTTGCCAAACACACGCCGTTTGGCGGCTGCAACAAAAGCATTGCCTGGCCCGGTAATCTTGTCGACGGCCCGGATGGTCTCGGTTCCATAAGCCAAAGCCGCAATCGCCTGCGCACCGCCGATCCGATAAATCGTGTCGATCCCCGATAGTCGCGCTGCCAACAAAACCAGCGGGTTCACCACTCCGCCCGGCGTCGGCGTGACCATGACCAAACGCTCAACACCCGCCACCTGCGCCGGGATAGCATTCATCAAAACTGACGACGGATAACTCGCCAGCCCCCCCGGCACATAAAGCCCCGCCGCCGCCACCGGTCCCCAACGCCAGCCAAGCATCGCGCCCGCCTCATCGGTCCAGCTCTGATCCTCGGGCATCTGGCGCGCGTGATAGGCCCGGATACGCTCAGCTGCCAGAACCAAAGCGTCGCGCTCGGCCTGAGGCACCGACGCAATCGCCGCCTCGATCTCCTCGTGCGAAAACGCCATCGCCCCGGGCAACAACTCAAAGCGATCGAACTTCGCCGTCAACTCCACCAATGCTGCATCGCCCCGCGCACGCACGTCCGCAATAATCTCGGCCGCGATGTCATCCACATCCGGCGCATCCTCGCGCTTTGCCCCTAAAAGGGCCGCAAAGCGATCTTCAAAATCTGCGTCTTTGGTCGAAAAAAACTGAGGCATGTCACGCACCTTCCCTTGTTTCGTGACATAGCGCTGCGACCCGCGCGCCTCAACCCACCTCGTCGCCGCGTCGCCTGATGCTTCACCCTTTCAAAAATACCTGAGAACAGGCTTCTAATCGAGCGCCAACACCATCAACAGATCATCCACATAACCAATCTTCTCGCGAAAACCCCGCGGCAAGGTGCCATAGATGCGGAACCCCAGCCGCTTGTAAAAACCGACCGCGCGCGCGTTCCCGGAATGCACCGCCAGTTCCAGTTGCAACACCCCTTCGCCCCGCGCAAATCCGATCACATGATCCATGATCCTGGCCGCAACCCCCGATCCGCGTTTCTCAGGCACCACAAAAATCATCCCCAATGACGCGCGATGCGCCATACGTGCGCGCGACTGTCGGGAAAGCCCGGCCAAAGCAACGGGCGCATCCCCGTCGAAAGCGGCAAAAACAGCCGAGCTTTTCAGATACCCCGCCCAATCTTCGTCCGAAAGCGCCGCCCATTCTGCGTGGGTCGACGCATAATTCTCCGGTTCGGACCGCAAAGACATCAGCCTTAAATATTTGAACGCCGCAAGGTCCGCGCGCCCCAGTCGCCGGATCATCCGTCCGGATGTCCCGGCACCTTGCCCGATGGCGCCACATACGGGCGAGTCACATCGGTCAGCGTCACCTCCAACGCCTCAACCTCGACCCGGATCGCCCCGTCGCCGGCCAGCGTCAGAACCAAAGCCCCAGTGCCATCCTCGCCCGGTTCCCAGTCCAGCGTCAGCAGCGATAACACCGTGTCCGCATCGCCTCGCTCCACACCTTGAGACCCCACGCGTGTGGCGTCCTCAATCGTCAAAACCGACTGCACGCGCTCCGGCGCACGCCGATCTTCCCAGCGGAACCGGTTCAGCAACAACGCAAACCGCCGCCTCCGCCGATCCCAGGTCATTTCAGACCCCGGAAACACAGCGTCCTGCACCAACGATGCAATCACCGGCAATTCATCCGCGTCCAACGCCTTCAGACGTAAAGCCTTCTCGCCGCCGTCCTCAAATTTTGCGTCTTCCACCATCACTCAGCCACCCGCTCGATCCTGGCACCCACTGCGCTCAACTTGTCTTCAACATGCTCATACCCACGATCCAGATGATACACCCGGCTTACAATCGTCTCACCTTCCGCCGCGAGACCCGCCAAAATCAATGACACCGACGCGCGTAAATCCGTCGCCATCACCCGCGCCCCGCGCATCTGATCCACGCCTCTGACTGTCGCCGTGCCGCCATGCACGTCAATCTCTGCGCCCATCCGCATCAGCTCAGGCGCATGCATGAACCGGTTCTCGAAAATCGTCTCTTCCAGATGCGACACCCCATCAGCCGTACAAAGCAAAGCCATCATCTGCGCCTGCAAATCCGTCGGAAATCCGGGAAACGGCGCCGTCGCCACATCTACCGCCGACACGCGACCGTTCTTCCTCGCAACCTTCAACCCCCGCGGCGTCTCTTCAACCGAAATCCCTGCCGCATCCAGCCGCTCGCAAAACGCTTCGACCAAAGCGATCTTGCCGCCCAGACACTCAACCTCGCCCCCGCAAATCGCAGGTGCCAGCATATACGTCCCCAACTCGATCCGATCCGTCACCACAGGATGCGTCGCACCCCCCAGCCGATCCACGCCCTGTATCTCAATCCTTGACGTCCCCGCCCCGGAAATCTGCGCGCCCATCTTCGTGAGGCACGCCGCCAGATCGACAATCTCCGGCTCGCGAGCAGCATTCTCGATGACCGTCGTCCCCTTCGCTAAAGTGGCCGCCATCATCACGTTCTCGGTCGCGCCAACACTTGCAAACCGCAAAGGCACAACCGCCCCCTTCAGCCCGCCATTCGTCTTGGCATGAAGATACCCATCTCTCAGCTCAATCTCCGCACCCATCAACTCCAAAGCCGAGATATGAATATCCATCGGCCGCGCCCCAATCGCGCAACCGCCGGGCAGAGACACAACCGCATGCCCCTCGCGCGCCAGCAATGGACCCAGCACCAGATTCGACGCCCGCATCTTGCGCACAATGTCGTAATCCGCCGTCGTGTTCACCGGCCCCGCCGAGGACATCGCAATCACGCGCCCATCCTGTAAATCCGAAACTTCAGACCCCAAAGACTGCAACAACGTCGTCATTGTCTTGATATCGCTCAATCGCGGCGCGTTCATCAGCGTCAGCGGCTCTTCCGTCAGCAATGTCGCTGGCATCAGCGTCAAACAGGCATTTTTCGCCCCCGCAATCGGTATCTCTCCACGAAGCTCAGCCCCGCCTGTCACCACTATCGAATCCATCGCTCAGCCTGCCTCATTGTTGTTTGAGCCACCTTTTTCGGCGGCATTTTCGCCCGTCTCGTCCACCGCACGCGCGCGCGTCTGCGCCTTCCTGCGTTGAAGGTTTGCCTTCAACGCCGACTTCAGCCGCGCCTCGCGCAGCGCCTTCGCGCTCGGAGGGTTTTCAGGGATCGTTTTTTTGCCCATGACGTCTCTCTACCCCAGCGGTCAAATACCGTCCAGATTGAGCTTGCGCGATTGTCCAATAGCCGCTATTTCGCGGCCCGGTTCAGGCTGCAGTAGCTCAGTGGTAGAGCGCGTCATTGGTAATGACGAGGTCGGGAGTTCAATCCTCCCCTGCAGCACCATTATCGCGCGCAAATAGACAGCACAATCGCCGCGTACAAACACCGTCTTCGAGTCCTCCATCACGTTCGGAACACGCCATTTGGTTGTGGCGCCTCAAATTCGCACAACCGAAGTACAAATTACAATTCGCGCTACAATGCCTGCGAATGGCCGGGAATTGTTTCCAAAAAGACCTTGGATTCCAACGTGAACAGAAGAAGTCGCCAAAATTTCGACCCAATTTTGCCTTGAATTTGCCTTATTATGTTAACGATTTGTTAAGAACATGCTATCCTGCCCAAGTTAGGATCGCGGTCTATCAAGCATGTGGACCATCAACATCGTGGGGGCATTATGAACTTTTTATCAAAGACCATTTGCACTGCAGCTATCGCGTTTTTAGGCGCAACGGCAAATGCTGCTGTGATCGGTTTCGACGACGCAACAGGCGGCGGCCCAAATTCAAGCTACATCGAGTCAGGCTTCCGTTTTGCGCCAGCGGGCTCGACCGGAGACACCAAATGTTGGGGTACAAAGTGCCTTAAGGAAGTCAATCAGACCGTCGGCACAACGATGACATACGATCCCGATGGCGACGAGATTGTAGACGGCACCCATTCACTGGATTTCTTCTATTTCGTCGCTGTCGGCAACACGACGACTGAAAACAACAGCTTCTTCGTCGAAGGGTTGAACGAATTCGGAAACCCAATTTACAAAGCAGAGTTCATCATTGGCACAACGTACGAAGGGACCGATTTCCAGACCTTTGGACCAGGCACCACCTCTGTGTCGTTTGCCAAAGATATTGGCAGTGACCCGGACGATCCAAGTGTCATCAATTACAATGTCGGTTATTGGGTTGATTTAACAGGTTGGTTTGGCATCACGTCGACCAATTGGTTCATCAATTCCGCAGATGGCCCGACCGACGGCCAATGGCGTCTTGACTGTGTCGGAGCAAATGAACCCAACACCTCTGGTGCCAACAGCGGATGTTCACCAGCCGTTATCCCAATTCCCGCTGCTGGTTTCCTGCTGATCGGAGCGCTGGGTAGTCTCGTCCTTCTGCGCGGACGTCGTCACGCCTAGAGCGATCTCGTCGATGAGAATAGACAACAAAGCGGGCAGTTCATTACTGGCCGCTTTGTTGTTCATGAAAAATTCTAAGGCTCATTGCAGGCCCCATGAAATCGTGCCCGGCCGGGATTCATGCGTCCGACAATCCCCTCTTAGGCACCACGCTTCAAAAGCCGCACCGCGGCCACTGCCACATCAGCCTCGAAGGCCCTGCCAATACCCAAAACACCAATCCGTCGCAGACGAGCAGGGTCAAACGGAATGTCCGTACGGTGTGCGGTAAAATCCTCAAATCGCAAAGCTATCGTCGTCCATTTGGTCGGCGCAATAACTTGCGCGCGATACGACTGCCAAGGCCGGGTCAATTCATCCGTGCGCAGGCGAATGTCATACACCTCGCCGTTCCCGCGTAGATCGAAAGCGACGCCGTCCCAATCACTGGCATCATAAGCCCGGCCATCAGGCGAAAGGTCGAAACCCATCTGAACAAAGCCACCATTGTTGTCGAGTGACACTGTTCCAGTCAGACGTGCCGCCGAACGCCCGTCGAT
Organism: Boseongicola sp.; assembly: GCA_029287375.1. Taxonomy (GTDB): domain Bacteria; phylum Pseudomonadota; class Alphaproteobacteria; order Rhodobacterales; family Rhodobacteraceae; genus Boseongicola. The sequence goes on from JARFRG010000218.1 coordinate 8,256, forward strand.
CTCGATCAGATGTAGCGAGCCTTCGGAAACCCCGCCCATCACCGTATCGGCCGAATACTCCCAATGAGGTGCAAGTTCCAAAATGCAGGCCTTTGTCCTTTTGTGTCATTCAATGACCTAGATCGATAACCAAGGAAGAACAGACCGCCCCCCACAGGTGTCTTCCAGCTAAGAGCCCAACGACGGCAAGTTTTTAAAAAAATGCAAAGCGTGCCAAGTTAACCCGGTGTTTCCTGAGGCGTTCGCCGCACAAACACCAACGTGAAACCGATGCATTCACGATATTACTTTTCGCAATATTTTCAGAGTATTAAGAAATATTCTTGATGCGCCCTTGCGGCGCATTCCAAATCTTATCCACAGGCCGGAAAATCTGTAACGACCCCCTCACGGATCACCGCAGCATCATAGGCCTTGCGGGCAAAAACCTCCCGCACCATTGGTTCGAAATGCGTTAGCGACTTCGTTGAGTAATCCGGGTCGAAAGACGCCTGATCCCACCGTTCGCAAAAGGCCGCGCAGGCTTCGAAACAAGGATGTTCCTTGAACTTGTCGCGCGCATTCTCGTCCCAACCATAGTGATGCGCATAGTATATCATCTGGAAAATTCCGTGATGCTCGACCGCCCATGCCACCTCCCAGCGCACGAAAGGACGGATCACCTCGGCAGAAAAACGATCGTGATTTTGAGGCGCCAGCCCATCCCCGATGTCATGCAACAACGCCCCAACAATCCAGTCGATATCCGCGCCTTCTGATTCAGCCCGCGTGGCCGACTGCAGTCCATGATCAAGCCGCGTGATCTGATAGCCCTCAATCGACGTCTCACCTTGTCGGCGCAACTCGTCCAGGATCCGATCTGCGGTGCCCGCCTGATATTTGGTCTCAAACGTCTCCAGCAGTTGATAATCCTCGCGCGTGCCATCCTTCATTTGGGTGAATGAAACAGTGTCAGACATATGCTCTCCCTCGCTTGTTTGTGTACGACACGTCAATTCGTCCGGTGGCGCAACAGAAATTTCGAATTTACTTGGGAACGTGGCCGGCAACCTTTCAGTCCGCGGACATTGCGCCATTTTTCTTGCTGCCGATCAATCCTGCATCCACTTTTTGTCGGTCTCATGGTATACCGAACAAATGCTACGCGCCTTCACCTGTCTCGTTTTTTTGGCCCCGCCCGCCTTTGCCCAGTCCACAACTCCTGGACCTTTTGCGACCTATGACCTCGCCTCAGAACAAATACTCGGCGATCCACATGATCTGACGATTGGCCCCGATGGCCTTCTTTACGTTGCAGACAAGTTGAATGCACGCATCGCGGTTTTTGATCCGGAAACTCTTGAATTGGTTGACACTCTTGGGGAAGGCTTCTTGCCGGGCGTTCGCGATATCTCGTTTGGTCCCAATGGAGAAGTGGCGCTTGCAGTCACCGGTGTCGGCGCCGTCGCCGTCTACGAAAACCTCCAGGCTCTGAATGCTCCGCCCGCCGTCGGTCTCAGCGCCCCATATACCGAAGGTGCCCTTTTTCATTCGTCGGGTCGTGTGTTTGCGATGGCCAGCGGGGTCGGCGCTCTTGCGGCCTTTGAGAATCTGGAATTCGCGCATGCCGTCGAGGGCCACCTCGGAGCCCACGATGTCGCCGAAGCTCCAGACGGAAGCATTTGGGTTGCGGACAATCGGCTGCGGCGTCTCGTTCGCTATTCGCAAGACTTGGAAGTCTTGCAAATTCTGCAAGCCGACCGCTTTGGGTTCATTGGGCCACGATATCTCGACATAACTGACACCGGTCTCCTGGTGGTGGCCGATCAAGACGCCCACCGCATCCTACTGATCGATCCCAAAGGACCGGACGGAGGGATATTATTGGGTGTTTTGGGGGATGGTTCACCGGGTCTGGGTCCGAATAAATTCGACGATCCAGAAGGCGTGGCTGCGAGCGGAAATCGATATTTTATCAGTGATTCCGACAACAATCGCGTGGTCAGATATTCGGTTTTTCTGAATTGACCTAGCGATTAGAGAACAACATCGCGTTGTCCTCAGCCTTATCAGGTGATTGCTCGAACATCATCGCACTTGCCAATGCGGCCAACATAACTGCCGAGCCGCCTCCGACATAGGCCAATGCCATGATCACCACCCCCGCGCCGCTTAGATACGCAAGTGCCGCCGCGAAAATTCCAGTGATAAAACCAGCGCCAAGATATGCCATTGCGAGACCTTTGCTTCATGAACTTACGAAACAAGTCTCTCCATATATCCTGACCCAATTGAGGCAAAGCACCCCGCAAATGTGTCATTATTTGGGCAAGTAATTAAAGGTTTAGCGATACAATATCACTCAAACCAATCAGTCCTTCCAATCCCAGGCGACAGCGAATCGGCCCAAGACCTCGACCACCTTCGCCTCATCGACATCGCCGGAACGCTCAATTTGTGCGACCAATCCGCGCTTTTTATCCTCTGCAACTGCGCTCACGTGTGCGGCTTGGCCGGCGTCTTTCAACGACTGGTCAAAGATGCGGGATATTGCGCGGCGACGCAGGTCAGGCTTAAACACCTTACCAACTGCCGTCTTTGGCAATTCATCAAGAATTTCAACGTGTTTCGGATGAGCGGCCCGTTCCGAGATCCGTTGGACTGCAAAGTCGTAAAGGTCTTTCTCACTCGCCGTCGCCCCCGCGACAAGTTCCACGTAGACCGCAGGAAGCTCGCCCGAGTGCGCATCAGGCTGGCCAATCGCACCGGCCATAGCAACCGCCTCGTGCCCGGCCAGCGCCTCTTCAATATCGGCGGGATCGATGTTGTGCCCGCCCCGGATAATCAAGTCCTTTGCGCGCCCGGTGATCCACAAATAACCGTCCCCGTCCAGCCGCCCAAGGTCTCCTGTCCGCAGATAAGCCCGGTTGCCAAAGTCATGATAAAGGTCGTGATTTTTCTCCGCCTCGGTATAGGTGGCGTGCGGAACAACGCCGGGATTTGAGACGCAAATCTCACCAATTTCGTCGTCGTCGCAATGGCGCACGCCATCAGATGTCGCCATCAAAATCTTGACGTCCGAATACGGGAACGGGATCCCGACAGAGCCTACCTTTTTGATCCCGCCAATCGGATTGCACGAGACAAGGCAGGTCGCTTCAGTCAAGCCGTAGCCCTCAATTATCTCAACGCCCGAGGCCTTCTCAAAGCGTTTGTAAAGTTCGATCGGCAACGGAGACGACCCTGAAAACGCGGTCTTTACCGACGAAATATCAGCGTCCACCGGGCGTTGCATCAATGCCGAAAGCGCTGTCGGCACAGTGATGATAAATGTCACATTCCAGCGCTCTAACAGCTTCCAGAAGTTATCGAACACTCCCTCGCCACGATAGCCTTGTGGTGTCGGAAATACGACATGCGCACCTGACGCAACCATCGACATCAAGATAACATGACAGGCGAAAACGTGGAACAAAGGCAGCGGGCACATCACCACGCTTTCTTCGTCAAATAGTAATTCCGCACCAAGCCAGCCATTGTAGTTCATGCCAGAAAAAGTGTGCTGCGCCACCTTCGGCATTCCGGTCGTGCCACCGGTGTGAAAATAGGCGCAAGGGCGGTCTTCCCGCGCGTCCTCAAAATCGAGAACCGTATTCTGCCGCGCCAGTTCGGCACCAAAGTCCAGCATTTTTGCGGAATGTGCGATTGGATTTTTGGGCCGGATTAACGGAACGATCCAGGACTTTGGCGGTGTCAGATAGCGGTTGAGATCAACCTCAAGCACTGTTTTTACATTGGGCGCCAGTCGCACAGCCTCGGCGGCCTTTTGCGCCACATCCGTTTTTGGGAACGGCTTGAGCGTGACGAGTACTTTCGCGTTGGTTTCACGCAAGATCGCGCCGACTTGTTCAGCGTCCAACAGCGGGTTGATAGGGTTCGCAATCCCCGCAACCGTGCCACCCAAAAGCGTGATTACCGTCTCGTTTGCGTTTGGCAAAAGATATGCGACCACGTCGGTTTCGCCGACGCCAAGCCCGCGAAATAGATTTGCCGCTTGGGTGACTTTGCCGTGCAAGTCCGACCATGTCAGCGTTTCCGCCTTGTCCTTCACACCCGAAAGGATCTGATACGACACCGCATTGCGCGTTCCGAACTTCTCCGTGGTGCGCGACAGCAGACCATAAACGGTCGTGGGCAACGCGCGCTCTTCCCAGGACATCGCGGATTCAGTAGCATTACGATCCGCCATTGACGAAAATTTGCTCATAACATTTCCTCCCATATCCCGACGGATTTAGTCCGTTTTTACCGGGTTAGGAGAGTTTGTTGCCAAATTTTGCTAATACTGCAAGCTGAACACGCGCCACAACGCTGCGTCACGCGCTTTATTCCGCTGCCAAACCATCAGTAAACTGCAACCGGGCAAGCCGCGCATACAATCCACCTTCAGCCACCAAGGCCGCATGCGATCCCTCGGCCACAATTCGCCCTTGGTCCAAGACGAGGATCCGATCGGCCTTTTTCACCGTCGCCAGTCGATGCGCTACGACGATTGTGGTGCGCCCTTCAGCCAAAGTATCAACGGCGTCCTGTACGGCACGTTCGCTTTCAGCGTCCAAAGCGCTTGTCGCCTCGTCCAAAAGCAGGATCGGAGCGTCCCTCAAGATGGCGCGCGCCAAAGCGATGCGTTGCTTTTGTCCGCCAGACAACATCACGCCGCGTTCGCCCACATAGCTGTCATATCCCTCGGGCAAAGCCTCCAGAAATTCATGCGCAGCAGCGGCCTTTGCCGCCTCAATGATCTCATCGTCGCTGGCGTCCGGGCGACCGAAACGAATGTTCTCACGCGCGGTGTCTGCAAAGATCACGGGGTCTTGCGGCACCAATGCCATTGAGCGTCGAAAATCGGATCTCGCCAAATCGCGCAATGCTTGACCGTCTACAAGAATGCGGCCATCGCTTGGGTCATAGAACCGCAATAGCAATTGAATAACCGTCGACTTTCCCGCGCCGGACGGGCCAACCAAAGCCACGGTTTCTCCCGGCTCGATCCGAAAATTCACGCCGTTCAGCGCTGCGACCTGCAAACGTGCAGGATAGTGGAAAGTTACGTCTTCAAACACGACCGCGCCCTCAAGCCGCTTGGGCAGGTCCGCCGGGGCCGGCACGTCGCGCACAGTGTCCTCGGCCTCCAATAATTCCACCAGACGCTCTGTGGCACCTGCCGCGCGCTGCAACTCACCCCAGATCTCGGACAGCGCGCCGACGGATCCTGCGACCATCACTGCGTAGATCACGAACTGTACCAGTTCACCGATGGACAAATCGCCTTGCCGGACATCATGCGCACCGCTCCACAAGACGCCAACAACACCGAAAAACGCCAGCGATATGACGATGACGGTCATGATCGCGCGCGTCAGTATCCGCTTTCTCGCGGCATCAAACGACTTTTCGGTGATGGCTGCAAAAGCTGCGCGACTTGGTTCCTCGTGAGTAAAGGCTTGTACCGTTTGCACCGACAAAAGCGTTTCAGACGCCAACCCAGATGAATTCGCAATTCGGTCCTGATTTTCGCGGCTCAGGCTACGCAACCGCCGGCCCAGTATCACAATCGGAACGATGATCGCTGGCACCGACAACATGACGATCCCCGCAAGCTTTGGCGCGGTAAACACCAAAAGGGCCATCCCCCCGATCAGCGTCAGAAGATTGCGCAATGCAATAGAAATTGACGAGCCAATAACACTCAAGATCAATGTGGTATCGGTCGTGAGGCGGCTTAACACTTCGCCGGTCAATAGGCGCTCATAAAATGCCGGGCTCATCGAAATCATCCGGTCGAACACGGCGACCCTGATATCCGCCACAACCCGCTCACCAAGCCGCGTGACAAGGTAGTACCGCAGCCCCGACCCTAACGCCAAAAGCGCTGCAATTCCCATGGCTGCGGTGAAGTAACTGTCCAGAAGGTCCGTATTTGAGGTCTCAAATCCATCTACGACACGGCGTACGGCCAATGGCAGAACAAGGGACATCATCGCGGTCGTCACTAACGCCATACCGGCCGCAAACATAAGCCACCGATAGGGCATAACAAACGGCCAAAGCGCGCTCAAGGCACGCACATTGCGCGATTTCGCGCGATCATTCGGGTTCATTTCAGAGACGTCAGCCATGGTTCCGCAAGATCTAAACGCGGACATACCGCGCCGCAACCCAACAAAGAGGCCTGCGTCACTCGGTCAGCATCTAATGTGAAAAAAATCTGGAGCGGGCGGCGGGAATCGAACCCGCGTCATTAGCTTGGAAG
>JARFRG010000292.1 GCA_029287375.1 Boseongicola sp.
AGGTTGTCCCGGACCGCGGCATCCCTAGAATAAAGATCGGTGTGACATCGCGCCTGTCACCTGACGGATCAAAGGCCGTCGAGGCAATTTTCGGCGCGGCAGATCGGATGTCCCTGAACATCTTTCGATCGGCAACCGGATCATGGCCGATCAATCGACCCAGCAACGTATTACCTTCCTTCAGATACCGGAACGATTGCGCATAGTCTTTGTTGTCACGATAGACCTTGGCGAGCGCAAAGCAGACTTGCCCCCGGTGCTCTATTTCGTCGCGTGCGGCCAGTTTGTCATAAAGCGCATGCATGTTTTCCACCACCGGATCGTCCAGCGTGAACTTCGTAATGGAAGCCATGCCCTGATAGACTTTCCCGTATTCCGGGTTAAGCGCGATGGTCGCACGGAAGCTCTCAATCGCCTCGTCCTGCAGCCCGGCTGTCGATTGCGCATTGCCCAGATTATAAAGCGCTTCGGCATATTTTGGATCTAGCGCCACAGCCTTTGAAAAGCTCTTAATCGCGGCTTCGGCGTTTGATTGGTCCGATTGCACATTGCCAAGGCTGTTGTAGGCAAACGGGTACTCCGGGCGTAGCGCCAGCGCCTTTTCAAGCGCTTCCGTCGCGGCTTCAAAATGCTCCTCTTTACGCAGAGCATTTCCGAGGTTCAGATACGCTTCAGGCGACTGCGGGCTCAACGCAACGACCTGCCTGCACGCTGCAACCGCTTCGTCGTATCGGTGCACGGCGTTGCACGCCAAAGCCCGTAAATTCCAGAGGTTCGGCGAGGTCGGGTACTTCTTAAGCAGTGTCTTGGTGCGCACAATTGCCTGTTTGAAATCCCGCGACCGCATCAATGCCAGAACCTCGTCTAGAATTGCTTGCGGCGGATCGGCAACCACTCTGGCATCGCCAGCCCCCAATGCCTTTAAGCCACGCAAGGCCGCAGCATTTGTCGGCTGGGCGCGCAGGATCATCTGATAAATCGTGCGGGCGTCTTTGGTGCGCCCCTTTTTCAAAAGCCCGTCCGCTTTGATCAATGCGTCTTTTACACTTAGCTTTGCCATGATCGTCTCCTGCCCAGCACTTACGGGCGTCTTTTGCTCACATATCCTCGACCAGAACAACACCGGGCAGCGACTTCAGCGCGCCCTTGATCTGCGGTGACACCGGCCAGCCCTCACCGATTGACACCGACACATCCTGCGCTGCATCGGCCAGAGGCACCGCCAACGCCGTCAAAAGTATCTCGCCTCGCGTCCGGATTGATGGGTCATCGCGGAACCGCTCAAGCACGGATTGCACCATTCCCACGGCGTCCTCGTCGTCAATCATCACGTTCAGCCCTGCCGTCGCCGCGTCGACAATCCCGTCGATCGGTGCCACGGATCGCGCAATGGGATCAAACTGACCCTCGTTGAACCGGGCCTCAAGGGTCATCACAACTTGCGTCGTTTGCTCGAATACCTTGCGCACCGTTTCAAAGTCATCCGGGAACAACGCCATGCCGGACACCTGCCCGGTCGGATCCGAGATGTTCATGCGAAAAAACCGAGTGCCGCGGCCAGATTTCCGCTCCTGCAAGGCAGTCACAACCACCCCCACCCGTGCAATTGCTGCGCCGTCGGCTTCGGCCTTAATCTGCAGGTCGGCAAGGTTCATCAACCCTTTGCGCTTTAGTGCAGGCGCATAATCATCCAGCGGATGCCCCGACAAATAGAACCCAATCGCCGTTTGCTCTTCTGCCAATCGCTCGTTCGGCAACCAGTCCTCGACAGGCGACAAGCGCGGTTCAGGGAGATCGTCCCCGGCCTCGCCAAACAGCGATACCTGCGCACTTGCGCGTTGCTCGTGAATAGCCGCCGAATACCCTGTCAGTTGATCCAGAGACTGAAATACCCGCCGTCGGTTCGGGTCAAGCTGATCAAAGGCACCGGCCCGCGCCAGCATTTCCAAAGGCCGCTTGCCGACCCGTTTCAGATCCACCCGACGCGCCAGATCAAAGACGTTCACAAACGGCTTGTCGGCCCGTGCTTCAACGATCAGCTTCATCGCCTCGACACCGACGTTCTTCAGCGCCCCAAGCGCATAGATCAGCTTTTGGTCTCCCACCGAGAACGTCGCCTGACTGCGGTTCACACAAGGCGGTACAATCTCGATCTTAAGCCCGCGTCGCACCTCATTAGCGTAGACGTCAAGCTTCTCGGTCAGATGCAAATCACAGTTCATCACACCGGCCATGAACTCGACCGGATGGTTCGCTTTCAGCCAGGCAGTCTGATAACTGACCACTGCATAGGCCGCCGCGTGCGACTTGTTGAAACCGTAGTTGGCGAACTTATCCAGAAGGTTCCAAACCTCCATCGCCTTTTTCTTATCAACGCCGTTCTTCGCAGACCCTTCCAAGAACTTCGGACGCTCGGTGTCCATCGCTTCCTGCAGCTTCTTACCCATCGCGCGACGCAAAAGGTCCGCGCCGCCAAGCGAATACCCGGCCATTTCCTGCGCGATCTGCATCACCTGTTCCTGATAAACGATGATGCCTTGGGTCTCGTCCAGAATGTGGTCAATCGACGGGTGCAAGCGCTCACGCTCGGCACGCGCGTTCTTCACGTCGCAATACTGTGGAATGTTCTCCATCGGCCCCGGACGATATAACGCGACCAACGCCACGATGTCCTCGATGCACGTGGGGCGCATCCGTCGCAGGGCGTCCATCATGCCCGAGCTTTCCACCTGAAACACCGCCACCGTGCGCGCCTTGGCGTAAAGCTCGTAACTTTTTTCATCGTCCAGCGGGATCAGCCCAATGTCGTTTTCGGTGCCGGGGTCTGGCTCGTAAAGCTTCGTTCCATCCGCCGCCACATCAAGCGTCCGCCCGCTCTTTAAGATCTGATCAATCGCGTTCTGGATCACCGTCAGCGTCTTCAGGCCAAGAAAGTCGAACTTCACCAAACCGGCCTGCTCGACCCACTTCATGTTGAACTGCGTCGCGGGCATTTCCGAGCGGGGATCACGATAAAGCGGCACTAACTTGTCCAAAGGACGGTCGCCAATCACCACGCCCGCTGCATGGGTCGAGGCATTCCGCAAAAGCCCCTCAACCTGCTGGCCATAATTCAAAAGCCGCGCGACGACTTCCTCGGCTTTGGCTTCCTCTCTCAAACGAGGCTCATCCGCCAATGCTTTCTCAATCGACACAGGCTTTACGCCCTCGACAGGGATCAGCTTGGACAGCCGATCCACTTGCCCGTATGGCATCTGCAAAACACGTCCCACATCGCGCACGGCGGCTTTCGACAAAAGCGCGCCAAAGGTGATGATCTGCCCGACCTTATCGCGCCCGTATTTTTCCTGCACATAGCGGATCACTTCTTCACGGCGATCCATGCAGAAATCGATGTCAAAGTCAGGCATAGAGACACGTTCGGGGTTCAAAAACCGCTCGAACAGCAGGGAATATCGCAGCGGATCAAGGTCGGTGATCGTCAACGCATAGGCCACCAAAGACCCTGCACCCGATCCACGTCCAGGACCGACAGGAATGTGATGATCCTTGGCCCATTTGATAAAGTCAGCAACGATCAAAAAATAGCCGGGGAACCCCATGCCCTCGATGATCCCAAGCTCGAATTCGAGCCGTTTTTCGTAGTCTTCGACCGGGGCAACCGCCTCGATCACGGCAAGACGATCCTTCAGGCCCGCAAAGGACTGACGGCGCAATTCCTCAATTTCGTTGTCGGCGAATTTCGGCAAAATCGGATCGTGCTTTTCAACGGCAAAGGCGCAACGCCGCGCAATCTCAACCGTATTTTCCAGCGCTTCTGGCAGGTCGGCAAACAGCGTCGCCATCTCTGCAGGCGACTTGAAGTAATGCTGCGGAGTCAGTCGACGACGCGGGGCCTGTTGATCAACATAGGCCCCATCCGCAATGCAGATCAGGGCGTCATGCGCTTCGTACATTTTCTGGTCGGTGAAATAGACATCGTTCGTCGCAACCAACGGCAAATCCATCGCGTACGCCATGGCAATCTGCGGTGCTTCGGTCAGTCGTTCCGCATCGGGGGCCTGGCCGGTTTCGGTCGGGTGGCGTTGCAATTCCACGTACAACCGGTCGCCAAATGTTGCTGCCAGTTGCGTCATCAAAGCTTGCGCCTTTGGCTTTTGACCAGCCCGCAAAAGCCGCCCGACAGGCCCGTCCGGCCCCCCGGTCAAGCAGATCAAGCCCTCGGAAAATTCCGACAAATCCGCCAGTGTCACATGCGGCCAATCGGCTTCGCGTAAGTACAACGCGGAATTCAGCTTCATCAGGCCTTCATAGCCCGCCCGGCTTTGCGCCAGCAAAACGATCGGCGCTGGCGGCACAGGTTTGTCCCCCGGTCCCGGCGTTTCATAGGCCAGATCCACCTGACAGCCGACAATGGGCTGAATGCCCGCGCGTAGGGCTGACACGGAAAATTCCAGTGCCGCGAACATGTTGTTCGTGTCAGTCACCGCAACAGCGGGCATCCCCGCCTTGTCACAAAGCCCCGGAAGTTTCTTCAACCGCACGGCGCCTTCCAGCAGCGAATATTCGGTGTGAAGGCGCAGGTGAATGAATCGAGGTTGGGTGCTCATGAGCCCACCGTATTTTGTGAGAGCCAGACACGAAAGCGCCATCTGCAGACGATCCACAGAAAAAAGTTAGCACAATGGCTAAGTGTCTTGACTCGACGGTCTGGGTTTCATTACTTAGCCATATGACTAACGATTTTGACACATTCTTCGGCGCTCTGTCCGATCCGACCCGCCGCGCGGTGATCGAACGTCTCGTGACTGGTCCCGCCGCTGTCAGTGAATTGCACGCTCCCCACGATATCGCGCTTCCGACATTCATGCGTCACCTCAAGGTGCTGGAAGACAGTGGCCTCGTGCGGTCCGAGAAGAAGGGCCGGGTACGCACGGTTCATATCGAAGCGGCACCGCTGGCCGAAGTGGAAAACTGGTTGCAACGTCAACGCAAACATTGGGAAGGGCGACTTGATCGTCTTGGCGCATTGGCAATTAGAATCGCAGAAGATGAAAGGGACTAGGACATGACCTTGGATACACGATCATTCGACTTAAACCGGGCTCTCCCGATAGCGCCGGAACAACTCTGGAACATCATGACGGATCCGACCCATCGTGAGAAATGGGGTGCGCCAGAAGAAAATATGGTTCTCACAGTTGAAAAATCCGATCTGAAGGTTGGTGGACAGGATCGCCATAGATGCGGACCGGCAGAAGCTCCCGAATTCGTTGTCGAAACCCGGTGGTATGACCTAACTGCGCCAACCCGCGCGGTGTTTACCGAAACTCTGCTGATACAGGACAATACGCTCTGCACAAGCTTGGTGACATACAGCTTGGTTGCTTCTGACGAGGGGACGCAACTTGGTGTAACCGTCGCAGTCTCATCTTTCAGCGGACCCGAGACGCTTGACGAATTTCTTGAGGGGTGGAGCGGCGGATTGGATAATCTTGAACGGTACACTTCGCAAATGAACAAGACTCCCAAGCCGTGATTGCCATCGACCCAGCCCGCGACCTTCGCATCGAACAATTCATCAAGGCCTCGCCGGAAACCATCTGGCGTTGTTGGCAGGAACCCGACCTTTTCAAACAATGGTTCACCCCGCCCGGCGTCGAGGTGACCGAAGTCGTGAATGATGTTCGATCCGGCGGTCGCGCCTATGTTGTGATGAAACTGCCCGACGGCACGCTCATGCCAAACGAAGGCTGCTTCCTTCACGCGGAATACCCCACGCTCCTGGTCTATGGCGACGCGGTCACTGCCGATTGGCGACCCGGAACCGAACCGTTTATGACGGCAATCGTCGAGTTGCTGGCGCAAGATGAAGGCACGCTTTACCGCGCCACAGTTCTGCACAACGACACCGCAGCCCGCGAAAAGCACGAAGGCTTCGGGTTCCACGACGGCTGGGGAACGACCTTGAGGCAGCTGGCAGTCCTTGCTGCCTCACTGTAAGATATTGAATTCGCACGACTTAAGGCATCCTCAAAAAAGACCGAATAAACCTTCGCGGGCGCGCAAAGAGAATTATCTTGCCAATTGCCGTCCGGAGCGGTTTCATCAAACCCAGACCAAAGGCGCACGCTCTCTACGCCGCATCGACTGCGTGCAAAGGCCTTTTGATCTTCGGGTAACGCGGCTGGATTTCTCATGACGATCAGGTTTTCTCTCAACGGGGAAACAGTGGAGGTGGATTGCCCGCCGACCACAACGCTGTTGGATTGGCTGCGCGAGGACCGTGAATTGACCGGCACCAAAGAAGGGTGCAACGAGGGCGATTGCGGTGCGTGTTCGGTGATGGTGACCGACGAAGACGGTGCGCGCGCGCTCAATGCGTGCATCCTGTTTATGCCGCAACTCCACGGCAAGGCAGTGCGTACGGTTGAAGGTATCTCAGGCCCTTTGGGAGAGATGCATCCGGTGCAAAACGCCATGGTCGAAAATCACGGGAGCCAATGCGGTTTTTGTACGCCCGGTTTCGTGGTCTCGATGGCCGTCGCACATCTTGGTGGGCGACGTGATCACGACGATGTTCTGGCGGGCAACTTGTGCCGATGCACGGGTTACGCGCCCATCGTAAAGGCCGCCGAGGCCGCCGAGACGCAGCCCATTCCCGGCTGGATGCACGACAAAACCCCTGAATCAGAGACTAATTTGTTGGCCCCTGAGACATCAGACGCGCTGGCGGCATGGTACGAAGCCCATCCCGACGGCACATTGATCGCCGGCGCTACGGATGTTGGACTTTGGGTCACAAAAGGACTTAAAGATCTGGGCGACGTGGTGTTTCTTCATCGTTGCCGCGACCTTCAGACCATCCAGGATCAAGACGACACCCTCAAGATTGGCGCCGGGGTTACAATGGCCGCCCTTCTTCCGGTTTTGCGAAAGCACCATCCATCCTACGCTGAATTGGTCCGCCGGTATGGCTCCGAACAGGTCCGGCAAGCGGCAACCATCGGCGGCAACGTAGCGAATGGCTCTCCGATCGGGGACAATCCCCCGGCGCTGCTTGCGCTCGGTGCGACCTTGCATCTACGTAAAGGCGATACGCGGCGTACGGTTAAGACCGAAGATTTCTTTATCGAGTACGGAAAACAAGATCGCCAACCCGGCGAATTCGTCGAAGCAATCACAATCCCAAAATCCGCGCCCGCTTTGCGGTGTTACAAGCTGTCCAAGCGCTTTGACCAGGACATCTCTGCTCTTTGCGGATGCTTCAATGTGGCGATTGAAAACAACATCGTCACCGATGCGCGCATCGCCTTTGGTGGCATGGCAGGTGTCCCGAAACGCGCAACTTCGGTCGAAAGCGGATTGATCGGAAAAGAGTGGACGGAAAACACGATAAATGCGGTTTTGCCCTTGTTTAGAGACGATTTCACCCCACTCAGCGACATGCGCGCAAGCGCCGATTATCGCATGGTAACAGCGCAAAACCTGATGCTGCGATATTTCCACGATCTTTCTGGAAACACCGTCTCGGTCTTGGAGGTGACATCATGAGCGTTGCGAAACCTCTCCCTCACGACACCGCCGCACTGCATGTGACGGGTCAGGCGCGTTATGTCGACGACATCCCTTTGCCGCGGGGTGCGTTGCATCTTGCATTCGGGGTGTCAGACGTCGCCCACGGCCGCATTATATCGATGGATCTAGACGCAGTACGAAACGCCTCTGGGGTGGTTGATGTGCTGACAGCGGCCGATCTTCCGTATCACAACGACGTTTCGCCATCGCCAATCCCAGAGCCGCTTTTGGCCGTTGAGACAGTGCATTTCATTGGCCAACCGATTTTCCTCGTCGTCGCAACCAGCCATCTCGCCGCACGGAAAGCGGCGCGTCTGGGGCGTGTTGAAATCACGCCGCTACCCGCCGTCTTAACTATAGATGACGCAATGGCCGCAAACACACGTTTTGAGGGTGGCCCGCGCATCTATGAAAAGGGAGACGCCGCTTCCGCGATTTCGGCCGCACCAAAAATGCTTGAAGGGTCGATCGATATTGGCGGGCAGGAGCATTTCTATCTAGAAGGTCAGGCCGCAGCTGCATTGCCGCAAGAAGGCGGCGATATGGTTGTCTATTCTTCGACTCAGCACCCAACTGAAATCCAGCACAAAGTTGCCGAGGCACTTGGCAAGCCAATGAATGCAGTGCGATGCGAAATCCGGCGAATGGGTGGTGGATTCGGTGGAAAAGAAAGCCAAGGCAATCACTTAGCGGTATCCTGCGCTGTTGCGGCGGCCAAGACAGGCCGTCCCTGCACCATGCGCTATGACCGCGATGACGATATGATGATCACTGGCAAGCGCCATGATTTTCGCATTGACTACCGCGTTGGCTTTGACGCCGAAGGCCTGATTGATGGGATCGAATTTCTGCAACTTTGCCGGTGCGGTTGGTCTCTGGACCTGTCGCTTCCGGTTGCCGACCGCGCGATGCTTCATTCCGACAATGCCTATTTCATCCCAAATATGCGGATCGAATCGCATCGTCTCAAAACGAATACGCAGTCAGCCACCGCATTTCGCGGTTTTGGTGGGCCGCAAGGCATGGTCGGCATTGAACGCGTCCTTGACCATGTCGCGCACGCCGTGGGGCGCGATCCGCTCGACGTACGGCGCCTGAATTACTACCGAGACGTTTCAGATACCGGCCCCGGAACCGGACGGCGATACGGCGCCGAACATTCACCGAACGCTGACGATCTCGCGCCGCAGACCACGCCGTACCATATGCCTGTCGAGGACTTTATCCTACACGCGCTAACCAAACAGCTTGTCGAAAACAGTGACTATAAAAGGCGAAAAGACGCGATCCGGGACTGGAACGCCCGCAATTCGATCCTGAAAAAGGGCATTGCCTTCACGCCGGTGAAATTCGGCATCAGCTTTACGCTGACCCATCTCAATCAGGCAGGCGCCTTGGTGCATGTCTATCAGGACGGCTCGATTCACATGAATCACGGCGGCACCGAAATGGGGCAGGGGTTGTTCCAGAAAGTCGCCCAGGTTGCCGCTTCGCGCTTTGGCGTCGATGTCTCCAAGGTGAAAATTACAGCCACCGATACGGGCAAAGTACCCAATACGTCGGCGACCGCCGCGTCGTCAGGCTCGGATCTGAATGGGATGGCGGTTCAGGCGGCCTGTGACACCATTCGCGACCGTCTTGCAGACTTCGTTGCGAGTCGCGCGCAAGCCGATGCGGCGTCTGTTCGGTTTGAGGGCGGAATGGTGCATGTCGGTGGGGAACAACTGCCCTTCGATGATGTCATTGCGGACGCCTATATGAACCGGATCAGCCTGTCGTCCACGGGGTTCTACAAGACCCCCAAAATCGTCTGGGACCGCATCAAAGGCGAGGGCCGCCCGTTCTTTTACTTCGCCTACGGCGCTGCAATCACAGAGGTCGTAATAGACACTCTTACAGGGGAAAACCGCATTCTTCGCGCTGATATCCTCCATGATGCGGGTGCGTCGTTGAACCCCGCGCTTGATATCGGACAGGTCGAAGGTGGCTATGTTCAGGGCGCCGGTTGGCTGACGACAGAAGAACTCGTCTGGGACGACAAAGGACGCCTGCGCACCCATGCGCCATCCACCTACAAAATCCCGGCCTGCTCGGATCGCCCGGACGTTTTCAACGTCGCGCTGTGGGACGGTGCGAACCGCGAAGACACGGTCTATCGGTCAAAGGCTGTCGGAGAACCGCCCCTGATGTTGGGAATATCGGCCTTGATGGCGCTTTCGGATGCCGTTGCGGCGTGTGGTCCGGCCTATCCAGATCTCGAGGCACCTGCGACGGCAGAAAACATCCTGAAAGCGGTCCAGAAGGTGCGCCAATGACCTTTTCCATTGATGACATTCGCCGTCTCGCCCCGGTCGCGCGGGTTGTGGTCGCCAGTACCAAAGGGTCTGTCCCGCGTGAGATTGGCGCGGCCATGCTTGTAACCCAAAACACTGTCGAAGGTACGATTGGGGGGGGCGCTTTGGAATATGAAGCAATCCGCGTGGCGCAAGCTGCTTTAATGACGGGCCAGGATCGTCTGGACAAGAAACCTTTGGGGCCAGCGCTTGGTCAGTGCTGTGGTGGTTCGGTCACCGTGCTGACCGAAGTTTGGGGAGAAAGTCGCCTAAATGCCTTTGTTAGTGACGTAATTGCACGTCCTTTGCCAGGGGCGGAGCCCGCTATGCCGATGCAGGTCCAACGCGCATTGTCTGGATACCGCGCCCAGGGTCAAAAGCCCGCACCCGGCATTATTTCGGACTGGATGATAGAGCCGGTCACACAGGCACGCCGCAAAGTTTGGATTTGGGGTGCCGGGCACGTCGGGCGCGCCATTGTGTCTGCTTTGGACCCACTTCCCGATATCCATATTGCCTGGGCCGACAGCGCGCCAAATCGATTTCCTGTTGATATCCCATCGGGCGTCGAGACCCTGATCGCCGAAAACCCGGCTGATCTCGTTTCTCTCGCACCGCCGGAGGCCGAGCATTTGGTTTTGACCTATAGCCACGCGCTTGACCTTGAATTGTGCCACCGCATTCTCAGTCGTCCGTTCGGGCGTCTCGGGCTCATCGGTTCGGCCACAAAACGTGTGCGCTTTCGCAATCGTTTGGCCGCGCTTGGGCATTCGGCAGCACAGATTGACAGCATGGAATGTCCAATTGGAAATCCTGCCTTGGGCAAACATCCGCAGGCGATTGCGCTTGGCGTCGCGAGCGACATACTGAGCCGCGGGAATGAGGGAGCGACAATGATCGAAAAACGAGCATGACGGATCTTTTGACCATTCAGGGTCTGCGCAAGGCCTATCCCGGCGTCGTCGCCAATGACAACGTCAGTTTTACAGTCGGTAAGGGCGAAGTTCACGCGCTTTTGGGCGAAAATGGTGCCGGAAAATCGACGCTGGTCAAAATGGTCTACGGGCTGGTCAAGCCCGACGAAGGCCAAATGACATTCAATTCGGCCGCCTATACGCCAGCAAGCCCGCATGAAGCGCGGTCGACTGGGGTTGCGATGGTGTTTCAGCACTTTTCGCTCTTCGAGGCGCTGGACGTCGCGGAAAATGTCGCACTTGGCATGGAAAACCCGCCTCCGATGCGTGAATTGGCCGCGAGTATCCGGGAGGTCAGCGAGACCTACGGCCTGCCACTTGATCCAACCCGACTTGTAGGCGACTTGTCCGCCGGAGAACGTCAGCGCGTCGAGATCATCCGCTGCCTGCTGCAAGACCCCAAGCTTTTGATCATGGACGAGCCGACCAGCGTGCTTACGCCGCAGGAGGTCGATATCCTGTTTGAGACGCTTCGAAAATTGCAGGCCGAAGGTACGTCGATCCTCTATATTAGTCACAAACTCGAGGAAATACGCTCACTTTGCGATGGCGCGACAGTGCTTCGGCTTGGGAAAGTCGTCGGCTCGTGCGACCCCCGCGAAAAGTCGGCGCGCGAGTTGGCCGAGATGATGGTTGGCACGGAACTCAAGACACCGACGTCGGCGCGACATGATCTTGGCGAGGTTGCACTGACGCTGAAAAACCTTTCGGTGAAATCGTCCAACCCCTTTGGCACGTCACTTAAGGACGTCAGTTTTGACGTGCGCCAGGGAGAAGTCCTGGGAATTGGTGGCGTTGCGGGAAATGGACAGGACGAGCTTCTTGGTGCGCTG
>JARFRG010000013.1 GCA_029287375.1 Boseongicola sp.
GTGCAACCGCCCACCCTCGAACGCAGGGTCGATGATCCGCCGCTGTCGCTCCCATTGCGCGCCGTTCGTCACAAAAACCGAACGCCCAAGCAACGGTGCCAATCCCGCAGTGATCCGTTTTGATTTCGGAAAGACCTCGGGGCGCTCGCTCAGGACATCCCGGATCAATTCGGGCTCGTTGATGAGATAGGATCGGAAGAACGGAGTTCGAAATTCGGCCATGCGCGCAGAGTATAGACGTGAAGGTTGCGCGGACAGAATATCCTGGCGAAACAATCGCCAGTACGTCCAAAGCGAGACCTTGTCCGCCCGCGCCGTGGGCTTTGGCGGGATCATGTTACCGTTGAGGTAAAGCGTGATGCCACGACATCAATCCGGCTAGGTGATGTGCGCCGTCCCCGAAACCGCGCACCCAATGTCTGCGGCCCTGCGGTGATTTTGAAATAGTCGTAGTCACCGGGCCGATCAAACGCGCAAATATACTGAAAATGCAGACGGAAAAAACGCCACTTTAGCCGGGCCAGCCATTCCGACGACAGGGTTTGGCTAAAGGCGGCTGACACGATCAGTGGCCATTGCTGGCTTCTGCCGGGTGACACACCCGATACTGACACAGGGTCCGTCAGCGCAAAACAACACCCGTCTGCAGGTGCCGAAACGTCCACCCAGGTGATCTCTTGTGCCGTCGACAAAAGCCGTAAATCGCGACGCAATCGCTTGGCATCCGGTAGGAAACTCATCATTGGAATGACTTGCCCCAGTGTAAGCAGCGACAAGACCGGTCCGGTTTCGCCCACTCGGTTTAAGCGCACGATGTCCGCCGCGATCGACACCGCCATCTGCGCGCCCGAACTGTGTCCAACAATCAAGACCTCATCAATATCCTCACGCAACGCGGCCTCGATGCGGTGGCGAAACTCATGCAATCGCGCTTCGATCTCGTCAGGGTAAGCACCGCGCTTTGACGCGGAATACGCATAGTCCTGCATCAGATAATAGGCAAAGACCTTATCGTCTTTCGATTTAAAGAATCGCAAAGCCCCAAGTGTCAAAGGCAGAAACAACGCCCAAAAAACACCCGCACCGACAAGCGTCCAAAGCCAGCTGTCCGGCATAGCGCCAATCTCTAGGTAGACCATCGCGGCGCCCGCCATTCGGTACGTCGCCCAGACCGCTGCTCCGGCCAGCACGCTCGCGCCAATAAGGGCCACAGCCAACTGCGCAATCAACATGACGATTGGATAAAGGGCCGCGACCACCGGCCCCTTGGCCAACCAACTCAGTCGCCGAAATGTCCCCGTCGCCAGATAAATCCAGCATGTGCGCACAAGCGCGAAATACGTACCCGCAATCCCGGCCCGCATCGAACCGCGCACAAGATCGTGCCACACCAGCACATCCAATTTGCTGACCGCGCGTGCGCCATCAATATTGGCGCGCACCCGCCAGCCGGTATCGCGGCCTTCGGATTTCTGCTCTATCTCATATCCGGAAACCTGCGCCTGCTTGCGGCTTTCAGCGCGATAAAGCTCGCGGTAGCGTCGTGACGGATAGGGATCGTAGCCCGGAATGTAGAATACCCGACGACGCGCGACCTGAGATTTTCTGCGTGGCAGCATAGGCCAAAGACTAGCTTATGGTCGCATCCGCGAGAAGCCTCTTTATGAAAAGCATTCTATCTATTGAGGGCTTGAAAAGGACCGCGCAACAATAGGTCCGAAATCATCCGAATGTCTGCAAAACCGGAAATTTCTCGTTCAACCACCAGGCGAAATCCGTAAAGCTGCCGGTCAGCATCAATAGCCCGACGGTCCACAATAACAGCCCCATCAAGCGCTCGATCCGCTCCATATGTCGGCGCATCCATCCCATCAGTCCTGTCATGCGCGGAAAAAACGCCGCGACAAGAAGAAACGGGATACCAAGCCCGGCGGCATAGGCTGCAAGCAATGTCGTTCCGCGCGCCACGTCCGCTTCTGAGGCTGCGATTGACAGGATCGCGCCAAGGATGGGTCCGATACAGGGCGTCCAGCCAAAGGCGAAGGCAAGGCCAAGTATATAGGCGCCAAACGCCGATCCTCCGCGGTCGCCAGCATCTACGCGCATTTCGCGGTCCATAAACCCAATGCGATAAATGCCTAGGAAATGCGCGCCGAAAATCATGATCACCAGACCTGCGGCAAGCACAAACCAATCCTGATTTGTCAAAAAGAAGCGCCCAAACACCGAGGCCGTAAAGCCAAGGATCATAAAGACCGTCGACAATCCCATGACAAAGAACAGCGCGGACACCATCGTCCGTCGGCGCGCGGCCTTTTCGCCGCCCTGCATTTCAGTCACCGTGATCCCGCCCATATAGGCCAGATAGGGCGGCACAATTGGCAATACACAGGGGCTCAGGAACGACAATACGCCTGCCATCAGCGCAATTGTCATTGCGGGCAGCAGTGAGGCATCAAAAAGATCAAAACCGAACATTCGCGTTCCCTTCATGACCCACTTAAGCGGTCTTGGCCGTCGCGTCACGACACAAGCACTCAAATCTAAGTGGACAAACTGTAACATCCCGCTTAGCCGATGAAGAATGACCGCTGATGAAACCCTCGATGCGACCGGACTTTTGTGTCCCTTGCCCGTTTTGAAAGCCGCCAAACGCCTGCGCGGGATGGCACCGGGAACAGTTCTTGAGATGCATGCAGACGACCCGGCCGCGATCGTCGATGTTCCGCATTTTTGCGCCGAACAGGGGCATGAAATGCTGAACGCCACCGAAGATGGTGGCGTTCAAACGTATCATATCAAGCGCAAGTAGACGGCTTTAGGACCGACCCACTGACCACCAGCCCCGCTTGCGCGGTTTGGCGGGCTCTGCCTCGGCCACAGGCGCGTCAGAGGCCATTGCAGGCTCTGGCTGCGGTTCTGGCTTTGGCTCCGGTGCCTGCGCAATCTCTGGTTCTGGCGGCGCAACAGCGGCAACGTCCGCCACAGCTTCGACTTCGACAGGTACCTCTGCAACCGGCTCTTCAACCTTCTTCTTGCGCGGCGCACGTTTGCGCTTTGGCTCAGGAGCCTCTTCTTCGGCGACAGGCTCGGGTGCGGCTTTTATTACGACCTCAGTTTCTTCAACTGCGGCCACAGGCGCGGCCTCACTGTCCGCGACACCTTCGGTATCTGCGGGCGTCACTTTCTTGCGACGTGAACGCGTGCGACGGGGCTTTACGGGAACCGCTTCTTCGCCTTCGGCCGGTTGCGTTTCAGCGACTGCCGTCTGAGGCGCGGCCTCGGATTCAGCCGCAGTGTCGCTCTCGCCGTTCTGGTTTTCGTTGGCGCGATCATTCGATCCCTCGTCGCCGTCACGACCGGCACCACCGCGCCGACGACGACGCCGACGACGGCGCTTTTTGGGCCGGTCTTCGCCATCCTCAGAAGCCCGCGGCGTCTCTTCGGCTTCATCGACCGTGTCGACTGTCTCTTCAAGGGCTTCCGCTGCCATCTCTTCTTCGATCTCAGCCATCAAGGCCGGATCGACGGACACTACAGGCGCCGACGCATCAATCACCCGTGTGGCCGTCTTAAACTTCTCGATCGTGAAGTCTGGCGAAATAAGAAACGGATCGGCCTCAAGCCGCACGGCCATACCATAGCGTGCTTCGATCTGAGCGATATGCTCGCGTTTGTGGTTCATCAGAAAGTTGATGATCGCCACAGGTGCTTTGACCAAAGCCTCACGAGACCGCTTGCGTACACCTTCTTCTTCAAGCTGACGCAGAATGGTCAGGCCAAGGCTGTCGTCGGACCGGATCAGACCAGTGCCATGGCACGACGGACAGGGTTGGGTCGACGCTTCTAACATGCCAGGGCGCAACCGCTGACGGGACATTTCCATCAGACCAAATCCCGAAATGCGTCCGACTTGAATGCGGGCGCGGTCGGTCTTGAGTTTGTCCTTGAAACGCTTCTCGACGGCCGCGTTGTTGCGACGCTCTTCCATGTCAATGTAGTCAATCACGATCAGACCAGCGAGGTCCCGCAACCGCAACTGCCGCGCCACTTCTTCGGCAGCCTCAAGGTTCGTCTTAAGGGCCGTGTCTTCGATGGAATTCTCTTTGGTCGCCTTGCCCGAGTTCACGTCGATCGCGACCAGCGCTTCGGTGATCCCGATTACGATATAGCCACCGGATTTCAGCTGAACCGTTGGGTTGAACATGCCCGCCAGATAGCTCTCGACCTGAAAGCGCGCGAAAAGCGGCATTGGATCGGCATAAAGCTTCACGTTCTTGGCGTGGCTCGGCATGATCATTTTCATGAAGTCTTTGGCGGTGCGATACCCAAACTCGCCTTCCACCAGGACTTCGTCAATCTCACGGCTGTACAGATCGCGGATTGAGCGTTTGATCAGATTGCCTTCTTCATAAATCTGCGCCGGTGCGATGGACTTCAGCGTCAATTCGCGGATTTGCTCCCACATACGCTGAAGATACTCATAGTCGCGCTTGATCTCGGTCTTTGTACGCTTTGCGCCGGCCGTCCGAATGATCAGTCCCGCGCCTTTTGGCACGTCGATTTCGTTGGCGATCTCTTTCAGCTTCTTGCGGTCTGCGGCTTGGGTAATCTTACGGGAAATGCCGCCACCGCGCGCGGTGTTTGGCATCAAGACGCAATACCGACCAGCAAGGCTGAGGTAAGTTGTCAGCGCCGCGCCTTTGTTGCCGCGTTCCTCCTTGACGACCTGAACAAGCAGGATCTGACGGACCTTGATAACTTCTTGAATCTTGTAGCGACGCGGGCGCACCTTTCGGGGGCGGCGGATCTCTTCCTGCGTGTCATCGTCGGCGACTGACTCGATTGTTTCGTCAGTTTCCGCAGCGGTATCCATTGCAGAATAAGGGGTCTCTTCGTCGCTGTCTGGATCGACCAGTGGTACGGCTGTGTCTGTATCTGCTTCCAGATCAACAACATCCATACCGGGAATCGGCTTTGGGGCGTCATCCGCAGGCGGCGTTGCGTCTTCGGCGGACACCGGCGTTTCGTCGCCTGCGACCTCGGCCGAAACGGTTTCATCGTTGTTTTCGACCTCAGCCGCCTTGGTACGTGACCGCCCTCCACGCGAGCGCCGCTTACGGGGCTTTTCCTCTTCTTCAGCTTCGGCTTCAGCAAAGGCAATTTCTTCGGCCATTAGCGCTTCGCGGTCAGCGATTGGAATTTGGTAATAGTCGGGGTGGATTTCCGAAAAAGCGAGGAAACCGTGGCGATTACCGCCGTAATCGACAAACGCCGCCTGAAGCGACGGTTCGACCCGGGTTATCTTTGCAAGGTAGATATTCCCTGCAAGCTGACGTTTGTTTTCGGATTCAAAATCAAATTCCTCGACCTTGTTTCCGTCGACCACCACAACACGGGTCTCTTCCGCGTGGGTGGCATCGATAAGCATTTTCTTTGACATGTTGACTTTCCGCGCACCAATAGAGCCCCCCGCCTAACGACGGTGGGACCAGATAGGATGCGACTGTTAAAGGCGACTGGACGCGGCGTAGCCAAAGAGGCCCGACCTGGGGGGGTCGGGAACATGCTCTGTAATGCCCTCGCGCGCGTCATCGCGGTTCTTCTCCGACGCCTTTTCGAGGCGCCCGTTCACGGCCCGGCGCGGCAAAAGCGCGTCTCGGGCAATTCTATGATGCGACCAGCGGGTCGCGATGCCG
The DNA here is from genome assembly GCA_029287375.1 of Boseongicola sp. Classification (GTDB taxonomy): domain Bacteria; phylum Pseudomonadota; class Alphaproteobacteria; order Rhodobacterales; family Rhodobacteraceae; genus Boseongicola. The sequence continues at coordinate 5,700 of JARFRG010000013.1, forward strand.
GGACAGAGATGCAACGAACGATCGGCCAAATCTCTGAAACGGCGAAACCTTTGCAGGGTATCGGCGTTTGCGCCGCAAAAGACCACTGCGCGACCACCATAGGGCGACTGGTCCGAAAATTACAATCAAGAAATCCACGAATACGCAAACTATGGGTCAGTTTTCTAAGGCGCGCGGCCCGATGTACCCGAAACACACATTGCTGCCATTGTTCTGGCGAATAATGGACACGTCCGCTGCTTTAAAAGGGGGCAATACCCATAACAGGCTGACGGATATGGACTGGCTGGAGAACTTTTACACTTTCGTGCGGCTGATGCCTGTGCCTTTGGCGCTGGTGGCTGTCCTGACGATGTATTTTGTCTTCAAAAAGAAAGACGAGCTAAGCCGTCATGCTGCTCAGAACACTGCGGCAACGCTTGTGATCTACGGGCTCAATCTTTTCGTGGCCTTGAGTTACGTAAAAGAAATCAACCACTTTTTTCAAACCGTCTACGCTTCGCTTCATATTCCAACTGTGAATCCGCAAATATGGGACAATGTTCCGCTTTGGATTATTTGCATCGTCGGTATCGTCGCCGTCGATTTCGCCGACTACTGGAACCACAGGTTGATGCACACAAAATGGGGGTGGCCGACCCATGCAGCGCACCATTCCGATACACACGTGAATGCGTTTACCGGCTTTCGGGTCCATTTCCTCGAAGCCATTGTGATGACGACAAGTTACATCGTGATGCTGACCTGGTTGCAAATACCGCAAGCCCTGCCCTTTGCCGCGGCCTTTGCGGCGTTGCACAACATGTATGTCCATATGAACCTGCCTTATACACATGGTCCATTCAAATATCTGCTGGCCTCCCCGGTCTTTCATCGCTGGCACCACGCCGACGTGCCAGAGGCCTACGGTAAGAACCTCGCCAACAAGATGCCAATTTGGGACAAACTGTTCGGCACCTACATTGATCCCGGCCAATGCCACGAGGCCATGGGCGCGCTCAACACCGGGGTCGAGGACAAGAATCCGATCCTGATCTATGTTTATCCCTTTCGGGAATGGGCGCGCCTTGTTCAAAAGACATTCAGCCCGGCTCCAAAAATGGACGACAAATCTACAGACGGCCGTGTGACCCCTGCCGAATGACCGCCTAAAGATAGTCCGAGCGTTGCAGCGAGTATTTCGCCATCTTCTCGTTCAGAGTGCGTCGTGGCAAACATAACTCATCCATCACATTCACAATCGATCCGCGATGACGCCGCATCGTGTTGTCGATCAGCATCCGCTCGAAGGCTTCCACATATTCCTTCAGCGGCTTGCCCTCTGTCGTGACATTCATATCCGTGTCTTCGCTATCAGCCATCAAAAGTGACGCGATGGTTCCGGACCCGCGCCGGGACTGCAAGACGGCGCGTTCGGCGATATTCAACAGTTGACGGATGTTGCCGGGCCATGGCGCCTGCAAAAGCTGTGCCGCCTCTTGCGCACTGACTTCGGGTGCATCGCAGCCATATTCTTCTGCAAACTGATCTGAAAAGCGTTGAAACAACAACAGGATATCTTCACCGCGTTGGCGCAACGGAGGCAACGTGATCTTCATAGCAGCGAGACGATAGTAAAGATCCGGGCGCAGCGCATCTTCGCACGTACGGCCAGCTTCCTGAAGGTTACAAATCGCGACGATGCGGGTTTCGGCCGGGGTTCCCTGCTCGTTCATCCAGCTCAAAAGGCGTGCTTGAAGTTTCTCCGGCAGCGCCTCAATGTCTTCCAGCACAAGCGTGCCGCCGCGCGCTTCCTCCAAAAGTGGCAGTCGCTCGTCGGTATCGTTAGGGCCAAACAACCGCGCAGACAACGCGTCTTCTTCATGGGCAGCGCAGGAAAACAGCACGAACTTCCGACCCGCCTTTGCGCCAACGGCATGCAGCGCATGCGCGACCAAAGTCTTGCCGGTTCCGGTCTCTCCATCAATCAACACGTGACCGTCGGCCTGACCAAGATCGAGAATATCTTCGCGTAGCCGCTCCATCACCGGGGACGCGCCGACGAGTTTCTTGATAATCCCGGAACCGTCTGACAGCTCGCGACGCAGCGCTCGGTTATCAAGCGTCAAGCGGCGTGCGGTGGTCGCCTTCTTGGCTAGTTCAGTCATCTTATCGGGGTTGAAGGGCTTTTCCAGAAAATCAAACGCGCCGACCCGCATTGCCTCGACCGCCATCGGCACGTCGCCATGGCCGGTAATCATAATCACGGGAAGAGCTGAATCCACACCCATCAACCGCTTGAGAAAGGCCATGCCATCCATGCCAGGCATCTTGATGTCACTCACCACAACGCCCGGATACTCGGGGCCGAGGTTCTTCAAAGCATCCTCGGCACTTGGAAAGGTCTCGGTATCGAAACCGGACAGTGCCAGCCATTGGCTTATCGATTGGCGCATGTCCTGTTCGTCATCGACAATTGCTATCTTCATTGCCTGAGCCATCGAAGCGTCCTCGCTATTATTCTGCGGCCTGCCCGGCAGCGAAATCTGCAAGCGGCAGACTAATCTCAAACACTGCGCCGCCATTTGATACGTTTTTTGCCGTCAACCGACCGCCAAGGTCGTTTACGATCCCCGATGAAATTGCAAGCCCCAGCCCCACACCGTCGCCCGGGGCCTTGGTGGTGTAAAAAGGCTCGAACAGGCTTTCGAGGTCATCAATCCCGACCCCATTGTCACGCACAGTGATCAGCACGTCTTCGGCCACCGACAGGATCACCGTCACCTCTGGATTGGTCACGCCCTTGGTTGCATCAAGTGCATTACGCAACAGATTTATCAGCACTTGCTCGAGACGAATGCGGTCGGCTTCGACATAGACGGGTTCGCGCGGTAGCGACGAATTGATCGCCATGTTCCGCTGTCGCAATTGTGGCTCCATCATCGAAAGAGCTGTCGACACAGACTCTCTTACGTCAATGGTTTCAAAGGCATCGCCGCCTTTGCGGGCATAAGACTTCAACTGCTTTGTAATTGCGCCCATGCGTTCGATCAGATCTTCAATGCGCTGAAATGACGATAGCGCTTCGTCGGGGCGTCGTCGCTGTAACAACAGCTTGGCACCGGCAAGATAGGTTTTCATGGCGGCAAGCGGTTGGTTCAACTCATGGCTAACGGCTGCCGACATTTCGCCCAGGATCGCAAGCTTCGACGATTGCTGGATCGTTTGTTCCGCCACTTCAAGGTTGCGTTCAGCGCGCTCACGCTCGGCAATTTCCCGCTGCAGCGCAGCGTTCAACTGGCGAAGCTCCGCCGACTCGCGCTGAAACACAACCAGTCGCGACGTCGCTTTGCGACTGGCAGAATAAAATCCGACTGCAAGGATGATCGCAAAACCCATGATCTCAAGCGCGATAAACGCATTCACGCGTTCGCGCACACCGGCGTATGTCGTGAACGTCGCCATGCGCCATCCCTGAAAACCAACACGCGTTTCCTGCCGCATCACCGGCTGGCCTTCGACATAGGCATCAATCGGCAGGACCGACCAATCGGCGGTGGCGCGGATGGCACGCTGAATAGCGGAGGGTGCCGAACGCAATTCAAGCGCCTCGGCTTCGCTCAATCCGCGCCAGCGACCCTCGGTCGACAGAAGGATTTGCCCCTCGCTGTCCGTCACGATCACCGCGTCGGTAAATCCAGCCCATGCGGTTTCAAACTGCTGCAAGTTCAGTTCGACCACGATAACACCGATAGTCTCCCCCCCGGTTTCGAGTTTGCGCGAGTAGGAAAAAAGTCGCGTCCCATTGTCGGTGACATTGGTCGTGAACACCGTTTCACCAGATCGCAACGCATCAATAAAATATGGGGCCGATCGGTGTTGTGACCCAAGTTTCTGACGATCCGTCACAGCAACTGCTCGCCCGGATCGATCCAAAAGGAACAAACCCGCCGCGTCAATCTCGTCACGATATGAAATCAAGCGTTGAGACGATTGGGAAAATTCATCGGAATTCAAAGCTCCGATCAATGTTGGATCCCGTGCCAAAAGCTGCGGCACGATCTGATTTCGTTGCAACTCGCTTAAGATGTTGCCGGAATAAAGCGTCAAACGCACCTCGGCACGATTGCGCGTGCTTTCAGTAAAACGCTCGGTCAGAAGTTGGTTTGTGATCCACACAACAGCGACAGCGGTCGAGATGACAACAATCATCATGACCCTTATCGGCCAGGGAGACCCGGCAAATCGTATCGTGCGCTTCGGCCTCGAGGTGCTCATAGAACAAATCTAGGGCGTTGGAGCGGCCCACTCAAGCCGCGACAGCGCCAATCGCAAGCGAACGGAACAATTCCGCACCATCTGCACCGCCAAGCGCCAGGTCGGCCGCCCGTTCAGGATGCGGCATAAGTCCTAAAACGCGACGGTTCTCAGACAAAATACCGGCGATTTTTTCGGATGATCCGTTGACGTCCTCAACATAGCGAAAAGCCACGCGATCGGCGGCGTTCAACTCCTTGAGAGTCTCCGGATCCGCGATGTAGTTGCCGTCGTGATGCGCAACAGGATAAGTAACGGTCTGCCCTTTTGCGTAGCCGCTTGTGAAGTCACTTGCCGATGTCTCGACAGTTAACTCGACCGGCTTGCAGATGAATTTCAAACGGGCGTTGCGCACAAGCGCACCCGGCAGCAGTCCGGTCTCGACGAGCACCTGAAAGCCGTTGCAGATACCCATCGCATAGCCGCCCCGTTCGACATGCGCTTTCAACGCCCCGACTATGGGCGAACGCGCCGCGATTGCGCCGCAGCGAAGATAGTCTCCAAACGAAAAACCGCCCGGAATGCCGACGATATCAACACCGCTCGGCAACGCCGTATCTTTATGCCAGACCATTTCGACCGAATAGCCCGCGTTGCGAAACGCCACCGCGAGATCGCGGTCGCAATTTGATCCCGGAAAAACAAGAACGGCGGCTTTCATATCGCACCCCTTAGGTCAGAAAATCGGTAATAACCGCAACACCCGGAGGTGTCGGGCCACCAAAAGCGGCAAGCTCGCGCCCGGTTTCGGACAATGAAACCTCGCGCGCAATGATCGGCGACAAATCTACGGCACCGCTTTCGATCAGCGATAAAAGCGACGGATACCGCCATCCCGGCATGCCCCGTGTGCCGTATACCGCAAGATTGCCCATGTAGACGGTGTTCAAATTGATCTCTTGCACTGCGTGATGTCCAACTGGCATCCCGACCTGTACATGACGGCC
>JARFRG010000016.1 GCA_029287375.1 Boseongicola sp.
TGTGCGCCCAAAAGCTCTCCGGTTTTCTCGTCAAACACCGTTTTGACCATGCCTTCGGCCTCGCCCAATGCAATCGCCTTACCGTTTCCAATGAACGGGAACCGTCCGACTTTCACCTTGTAGCCAAGCTCGATTGCCTTCGCTTCACTGTATCCCACCGACGCGACCTGCGGATGGCAGTATGTGCAACCCGCAATCGATTCCGGCTTGACGGGATGGACCTTGTTTTTGCCTGCAATCAATTCTGCAACCATCGTGCCTTCATGGCTCGCTTTATGCGCCAGCCAAGGCGCCCCGGCGATATCGCCAATCGCATAAAGACCATCGACGCCGGTGCGACAGTATTCATCCGTCACGACATGAGTCCGGTCAATCTTGACGCCCAGTTCTTCAAGCCCAAGCCCCTCGACATTGCCGACGATCCCAACGGCTGAAATCACCGTGTCGAATTCCAACTTCTCGACCTTGCCGTTTGCCTCGATATGCGCCGTAACTTTGCCTTTGCCTCGATCCAGCTGCTTGACCATAGATTTCTCCATGATCTTCATGCCCTGCTTTACAAAGCTCTTCTTGGCAAAGGCCGAAATCTCGGCATCTTCCACAGGAAGCACGCGGTCCATGACCTCGACCACTGTCGTGTCGGCCCCCAACGTGTTGTAAAAACTAGCAAACTCAATCCCGATCGCGCCTGATCCGATAACAAGGAGCTTCTTTGGCATCCGTGGCGGCTGCAACGCGTGCTTGTATGTCCAGACCAGATCACCATCCGCTTCAAGCCCCGGCATTTCGCGCGCCCGCGCGCCAGTTGCCATGATGATGCTTTTCGCGGCAAGCTCTTCTACGCCCTTGTCGGACTTGACCGAAATCTTGCCTTTGGACGGCAACGTGGCCGTGCCCATAAAGACCTCGACCTTGTTCTTTTTCATCAAATGGCCGACACCGCCGTTCAGCTGCTTGGCAACACCCCGAGACCGTTTCACGACCGCATCAAGATCATAACTGATCCCTTCGGCCTTCAGCCCGAATTCCTTTGCACGATGCATCAAATGGAACACTTCTGACGACCGAAGCATTGCCTTGGTCGGAATACAGCCCCAGTTCAGGCAAATTCCGCCCATATGCTCGCGTTCTACAATCGCAACCTTTAGGCCTAACTGGCTTGCGCGGATCGCGGCAACATATCCACCGGGACCGGCCCCGACTACCACCACGTCAAAAGTCTTTGCAGCCATCTTTTCCTCCTGCAGCGCGATTGTTCTACGTTAAACTATCTGGCACACAAACGCGTGCTTGTCACCCGCGCGGCGATGCCGCAGCGGAAGCCCCGCTACCCGCGAGGCGCAATGCTCGATGTCTGAAAAACGGCGCGCTTACGCAGCTTCGGCGGCCTTCAACGCGTTGACCGTCGCACCGTATCCCCCGTCCAGCAAAAACGCCGCTTCGCCATCCGGCGTGTCACGCGACAACGCTTCGTTCCGGTTTGGGAACCGACCGAATTTGCGAATAACATCGCGGTGTGCCTTGGCGTGAAGCAGATTGTCCCCGCCGGTCTCTGGCATGCGCGTCATAATCAGACGCACCGCACGATCCTGATCGCTCAAACACTCAGAGTGAACCAGAGGCATATAAAAGAACTGCCGCGCCGGTTCGTCGATTTTCAGATCCCAACCGCGTGAAATCGCGATCTTGGCGGCGGCGCGTGCAAGTCCATCGGTTGCAAATGCCTTGGGCGTGTCGCGGAACATGTTTCGCGAGAACTGATCCAGAAGCACAATATAGGCCAGTGTGCCGGACGGATAGGTTAACCAAAGCGATAACGCGCCGTCGCAGGCCCGTTGATACACATCCCCAAAACGCTCTTTGATCTCCTGATCAAGCGCCTCTCCTCCAGCATACCAGCCTTCTGGGCCTTTCTCATCCAGCCAAAAGGCCAGAATTTCTTCCGGGTCGATCATTAGTCCAAGCCTCGTGTCACTCAAATTACTGCCCTGTAAACGAATCGTTAACGAATTGTCATGAACGATCAAGCGTTTCTGTCTCATTTTCCGTATCATCGCCCTCAGAGTCGACATTTTCGGCATAGTAGTCCTGCGCCGCTTCGACCGCGATCGCAGTCGACGTCGGCATGATCGGTGCATAGGTCACCGGGTCGTAGTCCTCTGCCTCTTCGGTGAAGATCGACGCCCGCTGCGTCATCCGCCAGCCCACAAAGGCCGCAAGCGCGAACATAAAGAAGCTCAGATAAACCCAAAATCCACCCGGCCCGATAACCGTCAGCATCCAGCCGGTAATGACCGGCCCAAGGATTGCGCCCAGACCATTGATGAACAGCAGTCCCCCCGAAGCGGCCGCCATGTCTTCGACCTGCAAATAGTCGTTCGTGTACGCGATCAACAACGCATAAAGCGGATTGGACATGCCCCCCATAATAAAGGCCGAAATCAAAACCACCTCGAATGAACCACCGAAAACAAAGCCCACGATCCCGGCGAGCCCGCCGCCAATCGCGGCCGCAAGGATCATCAACCGGCGGTCCATACGATCCGACAACCAGCCGAACGGGTATTGAAAGACCATGCCGCCAATAAAGATCGCTGAGACAAAAACCGAAATCTCGGCAACGGAAAGACCAGCCCGCGTGCCATAGACCGACGCCATTCCGAATTGCGCCGCGAAAACTGTGCCCATCAAAAACATGCCCACGCAGCCCAAGGGGGAAATCTCGTAAATCTCCTTCAGGCTCATGGGCTTTGTCGTCTCAAATGTCGGTGACTTGGCGGCCGACAACAAAATCGGCGCAAACGAAATCGACACCAGAACCGACGGGATCACGAACAATATAAACCCGGCTGGATCGGCGACGTTCAGCAATGCCTGGCTCGACACAATTCCCAGCATTTGCGCCATGACATACAGCGACAGGGATTGCCCGCGCGTTTCATTGGTGGCCGCATTGTTCAGCCAGCTTTCTGCCGTCACATACACCCCGGAAAAACAGAACCCGAAAAGCACCCGCAGCAAGATCCAGGCCCAGGGCTCGGTGATGGTCGGATACAGGATCAAAATCGCCGAGATGAACGATCCAAGGGCGGCAAACACCCGCACGTGGCCCACGCGCCGGATCATTTCGGGCGCCATGCGCGATCCAAACAAAAAGCCTGCAAAATAGGCTGACGTGATCACGGATAATTCTGTGGTCGAGAAATTCTCGATTGCCCCACGAATACCAATCAACGACCCCTGAAGCCCGTTCCCGATCATCAACAACAAAATACCGAGCAACAGCGCCCATGAATTTGAGAGGACTTTAAGCATTTGCGGTCTCCGGCCGGTTGGTCTTCGCTTTGAGCCTAGTTTCGATACCGAACGCGCTTGGGGGCGACCCAAGAGGCGTCGTTTTCAGCCCTTTGGCAACAAAAGTGACGCATCACCATAGGAAAAAAACCGAAACTCCCGCGAAATCGCATGTGCGTATATCTCGCGAATGCGTTGTGATCCCATAAACGCGGACACAAGCATCATTAATGTGGACTTTGGCAGATGGAAGTTGGTCATCAGTGCGTCCGCGATCTTGAACTGGTATCCGGGAGTTATGAAAATATCCGTCGCTCCGTCCCAGGCCGCCATCGTGCCATCCGGCGCCGCCGCCGTCTCGATAAGGCGTAGCGCCGTGGTCCCCACCGGCACAATGCGCCCCCCTTTCGCGCGGGTCTCGTTCATCTCGCGCGCGGCGGCCTCGCTCACGCTTCCGCGTTCCGAATGCATCTTGTGATCGGCGATGTCGTCGACCTTGACCGGCAAAAACGTCCCCGCACCGACATGAAGCGTCACATATGTCACCGCGACCCCGCGCGCCGCCAATCCGGCCATCAATGCATCATCAAAGTGCAATGAAGCCGTCGGTGCGGCAACGGCCCCCGATGCACGCGCCCAGATCGTCTGATAATCCACCTTGTCTTGCGCATCCGCCTTGCGCCGCCCCTCGATATAAGGCGGCAACGGCATCGCACCTGCCGCATTCAAAGCGGCGTCAAAATCATCCCCGACAAGATTGAACCTAAGCGATGCCGTCCCCGCGTGTCGCCCGATCACTTCTGCCGACAGATCATCTGAAAACCAGATCACTTCGCCGTCGCGCACCTTGCGAAGCGGCTTTAGCAGCGCCATCCAACTGCCATCCGCCAAAGGATCAAGCAATGTCGCCTCGATCTGCGCTTGCGTGTCTCCTGCCTCACCGCTTCGCCGCCGAAGCCCGGACAGACGCGCCGGAATCACCTTCGTATCATTCAAGACCAGTCGATCACCCGGGTTCAAAAACTCAGGAAGATCAATCGCCTGCGCCTCTTCAATGCCATCTGGTCCTGCAACCAAAAGCTTGGAAGACGACCGTGGTTTGGCCGGTCGTGTCGCAATCAGCCCCTCGGGCAGATCAAAGTCGAAATCAGACAGTTTCATAACATTCAGTTCGTTGGAGGCGGGCGCCGGAAAATCTCGCGAAACAGCCCGGGCGTCAGAATTGATAATGGATTGACACTGACAGTCGGCGCATTTGCCGGTCCTGATACGCGATAATTAAAGCCGAACAACCCCTCACCGCGCCGGCTGACTAAGGATCCGACCGCATTCAGAAAATAGAATGGCGACACCACGCCTTGCAGATCGATCACTTTGGCATTGAGATCGTAAATACCCGCCGCCGAAATCCCGATTGATCCCCCAATCGCGGCTGCCTCGTCCAACACGAAAGCGTCCGGCGTGAGACGAAACCGCCCGTCAATCGTCGCAAAACGTATGCCTTGGCCGGACAGCTGATCAATCAATCCCACAAGGCTGATCGTATCCAAAATCGCGGCCATGACGGGCGCGTTTTGAATGCGGATATCTTCGATAAGAAACTCCCCGCGCAGCGTGCCAGGCGCCGCCGTCGGATCCGGCGTCAGGACAACATCCAACGTGCCACCGGACGCATTCGCGGTCAGGCCCGCCGAGCGAACGACACCGCCCGCATCATCGGCCTGCAATCGGATCGCAGTCCCGCCGTTGGCAGGCGCAAGCGTGCCACGCACGGGTGTTTGACCGTTCAGGCGCGCCTCAAACGTGCCAGACAAACCCGCCTGCCCCGAATCGATCTGACCATAAAGCGGCGCAAACGAGATCTCATCCGACAAAACAAACGTATCCAAAGACACCGAAATTGGGGCGCGCGCGCCACCGTCTCCGCCCGCCAGTTGGTCGCGCGGAAAAGCGCGAAAATCCAGCGTCCCGCCCTCAATCGAAATCGACGGAGACTGGCCCGCAGCCCGCGGGATCAATCGCGCTCGCGCATCAAGCCACCGACCAACGCGCACCTGATCGAAATCAGCTGACTGCAACCCGCCATCCGCCGTCAGCGACAGTCGTCCATCCAATGCAAGTCCCGGCGCGGAGATTGCAAGGCTGGTCACGTCCGGCACATCGCCAAGTGTCGCCAAAAGCTCCAATCCCCCGGGATCTTCTGGTGTTTTTTGCCAGCCAAGTGCGTCGATCCGCATCCCAAGACCCTGCAAGTCCGATGTCAACGACAGGACCGGCGACGTATCGGGTTTGATCTCCAGGGTGTACTCCGCCTGCGCGGACCCACGCAGCAATCCGGGCGGCAACGGCAGATCGAACGCCTCGATCACATCAGGCCCAAGCGCAAGCCGACCCGTCACGCGGCTTCCGGCGGCGCGCCCACCCGCGCCCAAAGGCTGACGCCAGTCGGCCGTCAACCGCGCACCATCAAGGTCTGCAGGTCCGGTCAACCGCACCTCCTCGGGCGACGCCAAAAGCGCCATCTGGCGCGATGTGAACACACGCCCCGGCACAATCACATCAGACCGAAGATCGCGAAATTGCCCTGCCACCGCAAAATCGACCTCATCGGCCAAAATGCCATCCTTCAAAGGAAGCGTGACCCGCGCCGTCACATCGCCTTTCCCCTCGGCCAGATCAATGCCGCGCCCGGCCCGTTCCATCAGACGCAAAGGCGGATTGTTCGTCACCGACAAAAGCGCCGGGATAGCGCCCTGCGCCCGGATCACGATCTCCCCCGTCGCGGGTTTTTCTTCGATATCTGGCACCCGGAACGTCGATCCCGCGACGTTGACCCGATCCCCTGTGCCCGCCGCCACACCCCCGCTGTTCAAAATCAGATCGAAGGAATTGTTATGGATCACACCGCGCCCTGACGCTGCGGTCAATCCTGGCATAGATCGCAGAAACTGCACGTCGCCTTCGGCAAAATCAAATGTCAGGCCAAGGTCAGGCTTCGACCCCGGTCGCTTGCGCAGCGCGACAGTCACGTCAGTCAGTCGCCCGGCCTTAAGATTGTCGCTCAACCAACCGCGCGTCACCGGAGCTTCTACCAATGGCCAGAAACTCAGCACCGTCTCGCTGTCAATTTCAGCCGTATCCGCGTCCAGAGCGATGTGCCAGCCATCCGCACGCGCGGCCACTTCCCCGCTGCCACGCACGGCAACACCGTCATTGTCCAAAGCCATCTGAGCCACTTCGACCGTAAACGGATCAAGCCGCAATCGCATGTCAGCGCGCACATCCCGCAAGGTTACCGGAGCCTCAAAGACATCTGCCCGATCGACCGCAACCTCGGACAAAACGAATTGCCCGACAAAAGCCGCCGGCCAACCGTCCGTGACTTCGCTCAGATAGGTATGGCCCGTCGCCGTCGCACGCAGCAATTCCGACTGCACAGCAACTTCAGTAAAATCAATCCTTTGCACGTCGGGGTCATAGGCGAAATAAGCCCGTGCGGCTTCAAACCCAATTGGCTCCGTGCCTGCGTCGGGGCTCAATGCGCCTGTCGAAATATCAAGTGTGCCGGACAACTGGTCCAGCCCTGCCTGCGCATCAAAGGATGCACGCACCGCGCCAGATATCGGCGCATCCAACACACCAAGCCAGGACAATGCAGCCGATTGCACCGCAATATCGGCCGCCGGGACATCCGTCAGCCGCATCCCCAACCCAATCGCCTGGGTTGTGTCATCGAACGAAAACGACACCTGAACCGCCGCCAGATCATCCGTCCCGTTAAAGACGTCAGACGACACAGACAGCGACAGCCCGTTGTCTGCCCGCCGCAACTGCATCGACGCATTTGTGGCCTGCCAGATCCGCCCTGTCCGTGCGTCTTCCAGTGAAATCACGACATGTTCGGCCAGCACTTCTTGAATACTTGCAAGTGGGCCCTCATCCAAAACCCGCGCCAGCGTTGACAGCATCGTGGATAACGTCTGCTCGCGCCCCGCAGCCTCACCGCCCGATCGCAGGGCAAACGTGCCATCCGCAGCCCGGCGCAATGTTACCTGTGCGCCGTCCAAGACGACCCGCTCTGCCGCCAACCGCCCCTGCAACAATGCCCCCGGCGAAAGCCGCGCCGACACCGCGTTCAACGCCGCGACCCCGCCACCCGCCGCATCGCCAAAAGTGATATTGCGCATCCGCACACGGGGTGCGCCATCCCGTCCCAGCGTGACCGCGACGGCTCCGATCCGCACTTCGCTTCCGGGTATCCGACTTGAAACAGCATTCGCAATCTCGACGCGCAATGACGAAGGCAATGGAACCGCACGGCCTGTCAGCATCAGCCCGGCAAGGAACAACACCAGCGACGCCAGTAAGACCGTCGGAACAAGCCCCCGGCCCAAACGTCCTTTGCGAGCCGCTTGCGCCGCGCGGTGTGCAGCGCGCGCGCGCGACCGGGCGTGCGCCGTCCGCTGGCTTTTCGGCCTTGATTGATCTTCAGAGTTTGGATCGCGCGCCATGTGACGTTTATTCCGTCTTAAACTGCCTCTTGCTCTGTATTCTCTGACGTTCCGCGCTAAAACCCAACAGGCATTCGTGACACACCCCGTGAAAAGCAACAAAGGATCGCCCGAATATGTCTTTAGAAGGAAATTCCGCTCCCGACTTCACCCTCCCTCGCGACGGCGGCGGCCATGTGACCCTTTCCGCGTTGCGCCCCTCAAAGGTCGTGCTCTTTTTCTACCCAAGAGACGACACGTCAGGCTGCACCAAAGAAGCGCTGGGCTTTACCGAAGCGAAAGCCGACTTTGAAGCCGCCGGTGCAATCGTGGTCGGTATTTCGAAAGACACCGCAGCGAAACATGACAAATTCATCGCCAAACACGGCCTCGACGTCATCCTCGGGTCAGACGCCGATGGAAACGTCTGCGAAAGTTATGGCACCTGGGTGGAAAAGCAGATGTACGGCAAGTCTTACATGGGGATCGAACGCGCGACGTTCCTGATCGACGGAGATGGCACGATTGTGCGGGAATGGCGCAAAGTTAAGGTTCCGGGCCACGTCGATGCGGTTCTCGCCGCGCTAAAAGACCTCTAGGCAGGCGCGACGCCTCTCTCTGGAAGGACCAAATCATGACATTTCTGGCGCAGATGGCGGTCGATGTCCTAAACACCGCCGATGGACGCGCAAAAACGGCCCTTAGCCGCGCCCATGCCGCGCGTTGGTTTGCCGCGCGCGCTGCGGGCGAAGTCATCCCGGTCGGCCATGCAGCTCCACCAGACTTTCCTGCGCGCCCGGACCAACCCGAACTGCTGTCACCCCGAGATGTTCCGCGCCGCAAGCCCGGATCACCCGCCGGACGCATTGCCATGCTGCATGCGGTCGCCCACATCGAACTGAATGCCGTAGACCTCCATTGGGATCTCATAGCTCGCTTCACGCACGTTGAAATGCCATCCGGCTTTTATGACGACTGGGTCAAGGCGGCGGACGAAGAGTCAAAGCATTTCAATCTTGTATCGGACTGCCTTGAAACGATGGGCAGCTACTACGGTGCTTTGCCAGCCCACGCCGGAATGTGGCGCGCCGCCGAGGACACGGCGCAAGATCTGATGGGCCGCCTCGCCGTCGTTCCGATGGTGCTAGAGGCGCGCGGCCTCGACGTCACGCCGGGGATGATCGACATCTTCAAACAGGCTAAAATGACCGATGCAGTCGCGGCTCTTGAAATCATCTATGGCGAGGAAGTTGCCCATGTCGCCTACGGCTCAAAGTGGTTCCACTTCCTGTGCGGCCGCGACGGATTGGATCCGAAACCTCTTTTTCACGATCTCGTCCGTCGATATTTCCACGCGACGCTCAAGCCGCCTTTCAATGAAGAAAAACGCGCAGAGGCCGGTATCCCGCCAGATTTCTACTGGCCGTTAACCGAAAATCTGTGAGGTTCGGCGATATCTTGCCGAATCCCAATACCATACGGCCTGCAAGACCTCGGCACGATCACCAAGGTTGCCAGCCTTTTCCACAGCCGTTAACACGTCTTGGTGACGCCTTTCGGGGGAAGCGCGTGGCACACAGGATAACGACAACGGGACAAGCAAGTGATCCAACGCTTCGCAACAAAACTGCGCTCGTCGCTTGAACGCGCGTTTCCTGAACAACGCATGTTCCTTCGCTCTGATACCGAAACCCGATTTATCCGCCTCTCGCCAATGACGCAGTTCGTCGGAGTGACCGGTTCGGCGCTCTTGGTGGGATGGACGATCATCTCATCGGCCATACTCCTGATGCAAAGCCTGGGCGCCGGTGATCTGCGCGAACAGGCGTTGCGCGAACAAGCGATTTACGAAGGCCGCCTGAACACCCTTGCCGAAGAACGCGACGCCCGCGCCAGTGAAGCCTCCGACGCTCAGGCCCGGTTCACGATTGCGCTCGCCGAAGTTTCTGCGATGCAGTCGCGCCTTCTGGCCTCCGAAGATCGTGCGCGCGAACTCGCAACTGGCATCGATGTGGTGCAAGCGACATTGCGCACCGCGATGACGGAACGCGACATCGAACGTCGCCAGAATGGCGAGCTTATCGCGCGCATCGCCGAAACAGAATCCGCAAGCCCGGATACCGCCCGCATGGGTGATCTTGAGACTACGCTCGACTTCCTTTCGGTAGCCCTTGGGGACATCGCGATCGAGCGTGACGAGATGCAGATGTATGTGGCCCAGGCGGAAACCGCGCTGGACCGCATCGCTTTCGAGGCACGCCTCGAAGACCAGCGCAACGAACGCATCTTCAGCCAGATCGAGGACGCGGTTGAAACCTCTCTCACCCCCATCGACAAAATGTTTTCGGCGGTGGGCCTGCCCACGGACAGCATCTTAGAACAGGTGCGCCGCAGCTATTCCGGTCAGGGTGGCCCGCTCACTCCAATCCGATTCACCACGTCCGGTGACACCGAAATTGATCCCACAACCGAACGCGCAAACGACGTTCTTGGGCAACTCGATGAATTGAACCTCTACCGGATCGCCGCAGAAAAGCTGCCCTTTGGCTTTCCTGTCCGCGGCAATTATCGCAGCACAAGCGGGTTTGGCCCACGCTGGGGACGCTCCCACGAAGGCCACGACTGGGCCGGAGCACGCGGCACACCGATCCACGCCACTGCCGACGGAACCGTTGTCCACGCAGGCCGCCAGGGTGGGTATGGCAACCTCATTAAAATCCGCCACGACTTCGGTTTCGAGACCCGCTACGCTCATTTGTCGAGAATCCGCGTACAAGTTGGCCAAAGGGTCTCGCGCGGCGAGCGCATCGGTGATATGGGGAATACCGGACGGTCGACGGGCACACACCTCCACTACGAAGTGCGCGTCGGCGGTAAAGCCACCAACCCGTTGAAATACATCAAGGCAGCAAGAGATGTTTTCTAAAAGCAAAATAAACGAGCCGGGCCCCAAAAAGGACGTTCCGGCAGACACTGAGAAAAAGGCCCCCGATATGAATCAACCAAAACCCGGTACTGACTTCAGCTCGTCTACCCCCAAAGCGAAGCCACCCGCATCGGTCCTTTCGGCTGACCTGAACATCACCGGCGACATTAAAACGACCGGCGATATCCAGATCGAAGGCAAAGTCGAAGGCGACATCCGCGCGCATCTTTTGACAGTCGGCGAAGGGGCTACTGTGAACGGCGAATGCATTGCAGATGATGTTGTGGTCAATGGCCGTGTTGTCGGCAAAGTACGCGGCCTCAAGGTCCGTCTGACGTCAACCGCCCGCGTCGAGGGTGACATCATTCACAAAACAATCGCGATCGAAAGCGGAGCCCACTTCGAAGGCTCCGTTCAGCGTCAGGAAGACCCGCTGAGCGGCGCCAAAGGCGGCATGGGGTCGGCTCCAAAGCCAGCCACCGCTCCGGCGCCTTCGGCTGACACCAAAAGCTAAGCCCGAAACCATTCGGCGCTGAACGGCCCGTCGCGGTTTGCGGCGGGCCTTTTTTGTGGGTGAATGGCGGGCACGGCTGCATTTGCGCGTCTGCCACTACAAATCCAAACAGCCTTGTTGCTCGGACTGTAA
>JARFRG010000040.1 GCA_029287375.1 Boseongicola sp.
CCGCCGACCGTGCGGAAATCGACGATATCCTTGCCACGCTTGCCCCCGTTTTGAAGGAGACCTCGGATGCCTGAAGTCACGATCAATATAGGGGCGCGGCCCTTTCAGGTGGCCTGTCAGGAAGGCGAAGAGCATTTCTTGCAATCGGCTGCGGCGCTTTTGGATGCAGAAGCCAGCACGTTGATGGATCAGATCGGGCGGCTTCCTGAAGCGCGGATGCTTTTGATGGCGGGTCTTATGCTGGCGGACAAGGCAGCTGGAACCGACGATCAGTTGAAGGCGCTGGAAGACAAGGTGGCGCAGCAGGAGGCGTGGATCGAAGAGCTTCAGAGCCGTCCGCAGCCGGAGCCGACACGGGTTGAAGTTGCCGTAATCCCAGATGAGGTGACGCAGACTTTGGCGGAGCTTGCAGCGCGGGCTGAGGCTTTGGCCGATGCGGCGGAAGAGAAGGCGGCTGTTGCTTAACGGTGTCTGACCTTCGGTCAGACGTTTGATATTTTAAGGGCCGTGCGACTGGCGTCGCGCGGCCCTTGTTTTTAGGTATTTGGGAAAGGGTGAAATGGGGAGGGCTTTGGAGAGGTGTCGGGTTTGACGCAGCTTTGCTCTGACGTCGCCTAAGTCTGTGTTGAGCAAGGATCTGCATTTTGAGAGAACGCGCGATCTATTTGTTTCGGTTCGCTTGCAGATTTCAAGGGCCGGTTATTTTTGCGCCGGGCGTAACATTGGGAACCGGGGCGGGGCGGCGCCAACCTGAACCTCTGCCAACTGTTCAAAGCCAAAGCGTCTGTAAAGGGATGTGTTCGCGGAATTCGTCGACTCCAAGTAGGCGGGCAGCCCATCGCGATCGACGAAAGACAGGCAATGCTCCATGAGATTTGTGCCGATTCCGCGCCCCCGATATGCGGGGTCCACGGCGATCAGGCCGAGGTACCAATGGGGTTCGCTTGGACAATAGGCTGCACTTTGAGAGATCAACTCTGAGAATTCAGGTGGAAAGCCGAGGTCTGAAGTCGCGGACTGAGGTGCTGCCTGCGCAATCTCTTCAGAACGGTCAATCTTTGCGCCAGGCGGAAGCCAAGCTGCGGCCCCCGCGAAGTCACCAATGACAAAAATCGTGCGCGCCTCAAAAGCCTGAGAATATGCACGCCTTGGATGCTTTTGGCTGTCGTGCTGAAAGTCCACTGGATTTGGCATCAACCAGCGAACGAACGGGTCGGTCGAGAATGAGACAGACAGCAATGCGCCCAGAAGCTGCTCGTCCTCCCAGCCGCCTTGTCTGATTGTCATTTCCTCCAAAGCGACCTCCGCGAGTTGATCCCCGATCATGATATGTTTTGATCTTATTACACAAGCGAATGCTCTGAATTCCAAGTGGTCAAAGCTGTCCTTCGCCAAAGTCATCCCTTTGACGTCAAGCGGGAACAATTCGATGCGCGCAGATTGGGGTTAGCCCCAGCCTGAAACCTCGAAGACAGCCCACAAAAAAGGCCGGCTTTAGAGCCGGCCTTTTCGGTTGTTTGGTTGCGCGATGCGCTATTCTTGTTGGCCCATGAACATCAGCAGGAACTGGAACATGTTCAGGAAGCTGATGTAGAGGCTGAGCGCGCCGTCGTAGGCGGCTTTGTCGAGCCATTCCTGGTCGCCGTGGGCTGCGTGCTGCACGTATTCGGCTTTGATCGCTTGCGTGTAATAGGCAGTGAGGCCTGCAAAGATCAGAATGCCGATGGCAGAGATCGCGAACATCATTGCAGGGGACTGCAGGAAGATGTTGATGATCATTGCCGCGATAAGGCCGATCACGCCCATAATGAGGAACGTCCCCATGCCGGACATGTCTTTCTTGGTCGTGTAGCCCCAGAGGCTGAGGCCTGCGAAGGCGATGGCTGTGACCACGAAGGTCTGCACGATCGAGAAGTCGGTGAACACCAAAAAGATCGAGCTCATCGAAATGCCGATGGCGGAGGCGAAGATGAAGAACGCAAGCTGTACGCCGGCTGCGGATGCACGGCGCATGACCGCACCCCATCCGAACAGGATGAAGGCCAGCGGGGCGAACATCACGACCCAGCGCAGTGGCGTGGTGTAGATGGCAGCGCCCAGAGAAGAAAGATATTCGCCTTCACGGATCGCGATGCCCGTAGCGGTCGGATCGGACGTGACGGCAAGGCCAGCGATGGCCCAAGCTGCAAGTGCCGTGATGAGCATGCCCACGGACATGGTGCCGTAGACTTTGTTCATGTGGGCGCGAAGGCCCGCGTCTATCTCGGCCGTGCGGACACCTGGCGCGGTGCGGACGGTCTGATACTGTGCCATTAGAGGTAGTCTCCTCGACGTTTCTCTCCACATGACCGGACTGTCCGATCATTCCCATAGGGAATATTGGCGTATCGAGGGCGTTTTTCAAGGCCGAAGCCCTGAAAAACGAGTCTTTTGGTCGGGTTATCGGGGTCGCGCTGCTGTTCTTAAGCGATGTCCCAGAACGACCGGCTTAGTTCGACGGTGACATCATGCTTGGTGAGGCCGATGTCGTCGAGACCCGCCGCGTCGAGATTTGCCAGAGCGATGCGTGATTTATGGGCCGCAATCAAGCTATTGAGCCATAGAAAAAAGCCCTTCCCGGCGGAGGGAGCAGCAAAAAAGCGGGTGCGGGTGTCCATAACAAACATCATCTCATTCCTTCTCAATAGTGATGGTTCGCGTCGTTAGCATCAGAATGCTTGATATGTTTGCCATGGCGCGATACTTTAGTAAAACGAATGTTTTTGACGTCAATCATCAAGGAAATTGATATGCCAAGGAATCTTGACCTGACCGCGCTTCGCTCGTTCGTCGCTGTTGCTGATATGGGCGGCGTGACCAAGGCGGCTGGCATTCTCAACCTGACGCAGTCGGCGGTGTCGATGCAACTGAAACGGCTGGAGGAATCGCTGGGGGTGGCGCTGCTGGACCGGTCGTCGCGCACGATCGGGCTGACGCCGGAGGGCGAGCAGCTTTTGGGGTATGGGCGACGGATGATCGGTTTGAACGACGAGGTTTTCAGCCAGATGACGGATCAGGCCTATGAGGGTGTCCTGGTGTTGGGTGTGCCGCACGACATTGTCTATCCTGGCATTCCGAAGGTGCTTCAGTTTTTCAACGCCGAGTATCCGCGAATGCGGGTCCAGTTGTTGTCGTCCTGGACGATGCAGTTGAAGAAGCTTTTTGCCGAGGGGCAATGCGACATCATTCTGACGACAGAGGATCATGTCGATCCGAACGGTGAGACGTTGGTAACGTCTCCTATGGCCTGGTACGGTGCGCCGGGTGGCGTGGCCTGGCAAAAACGACCATTGCCCTTGGCGTCCGAGCCTCATTGTCAGTTCCGAAAGTCGATGATGAAAGCGCTGGATCACGCCGGATTGCCTTGGGAAATGGCGGTGGATTCGGAATCGACCCGCACTGTCGAGGCGGTTGTGGCCGCTGATCTGGCTGTCTTTGCCCAGATCGAAGGGACGAATGCGCCTCAGCTTGAAGAGATCAGCCACGGCGGTGCCTTGCCGCCGGTTGGGGAAAAACTAATCAATATGTATGTCTCCGACGTGGACCACAGCACGGTGAAGGATCATCTCGCCCAGCTTGTGCGGAGATCTTATGGCGCTCCGAAACTGGCGCTTACTGCGTAATCACGATTTTGCCAGTGGCTTTGCGCGATTTCAGCAGGTCCAGCGCCTGGACGGCTTCGCCCAAGGGGAAAGTGTGGCCGATATGGGGTTGGATGCGCCCCGCGCCATGCCAGTCGAGAAGCGTGCGCAGGCTGTCCGAGAGAGCCGACGGGTTGAATTTGGCATAGGCAGAGATGTTGAAGCCAATGACGTCGATATTTTTGACCAGGAGGTGGTTGGGTTTCAGCACCGGCAGATCACCGCTGGCAAAGCCGATGAGGACGTGTCGGCCCTCGGGGCGCAAATGACGGGCGGCGGCGGTGCCATCGACACCCCCAACCGCGTCATAGACGGCGTCGAACGGGGCGAGGGCGACGAGATTTTCGCTAAAGGCAGGATCGCTGCTGTCGAGGGCGTGATCTGCGCCTGCGCGTCGGGCGACCTCCAGACGGTCCGATCCGCGCGCGACCGCAATGACTTTTGCGCCAAGCGCGTGGCCGATTTCCACCGCTGCGAGCCCGGCACCTCCGGCGGCACCAAGGACGACAAGTGTTTCGCCCTTTTTAAGACGGGCGCGACGGGCAAGGGCGAGATGTGCAGTGGCGTAGGTGATCTGAAAGGCGGCAGCGGTGGCCGTGTTGATGGCCGTTGGCAGGCCAAGTGCGCGATCCGCGTCGATAACTGCAAATTCAGCCAAACCGCCATGCCCGATAAGTGCGGCGACGCGGTCTCCGACGGCATGTGAGGTCACGCCAGACCCACGGGCGGTAATGACCCCTGCGATTTCCATACCCGGCACAAGAGGAAACGGCGGCGTTTCCTGGTAACGGCCTTCGATCATCAAGAGGTCTGCATAGTTCAGGGCGGTTGCATCAATTTTAATCTGAACCTGATGATCCAGGGGGCGGGGAATCGGTTCATCGGACCATCGGGGATCGGACCCAGGGGCGCTGATCTGGAGAGTTTTCATGTATAAACCGGAAGAAAACGGACCATTTTTTGCCTCAAAGCTCTGTTTGGCTGTAATCCGCCACCATTCCTTCTGGGCATTTCAAAAAACGCTTTGCGCAAGAATAACAAAGTAATCATTTGTTTTTAATAGACTAAGTGGTATCCAAATTGTCAAAGTATATCGTTTTATTTATGTATTTTCCGCGAAATTGATTAACATGACCAAATAGACATCTATCAAAGTTGTATCAATACAGAGCATGTATATTCAGAGTTGCATAGAGAGCATGACATGAAGCACCCCGTAGATGTCCACGTTGGAAAAAGAGTGCGCCACCGTCGTTGGATGGTTGGCATGACACAACAGCAATTGGCTGAAAGTGTTGGAATAAAGTTCCAGCAGATCCAAAAGTATGAGACCGGGATGAACCGGGTGTCGGCTTCGCGGCTTTGGGATATTGCCGAAACGCTGAGCGTTCCCGTGAGTTTCTTCTTTGACGGTCTGAACGCCGAGAACGCCGGAAATTCGGGTGACCTGACTGTTCCGGGCGACATTCTGGCCGATAAGGAAGCCCTTGAGCTTGTCCGGTCATACTATGCGATCCCCGAGACGCAGCGTCGACGTTTGTTTGAACTTGCGCGTGTGCTGAGCGACGTTGCCTAAGGCGGCGTTGCTTGACCCGGGCGTCGGGTCTGCTACCCAAACCTCTGTGCCCGATGGTACGGAGGTTTTCTTTTGCCCGATGTTAATTTGAATGAGCTTTGGTCCGTCGCGGATGCCATTGCGGATGCGGCACGGGTCGAGACCTTGCGGTATTTCCGGCAGGCGGGATTGACGGCTGAGAGCAAGCGCGAGGATTTTGACCCGGTGACCGTTGCGGATCGCGACGCAGAGACCGCGATGCGCGCGATTTTGTCCGAGCGACGCCCCAACGATAGCGTTCTTGGCGAGGAGCATGGACTGCACGAGGGGACGTCGGGGCTGACATGGGTGCTTGATCCCATTGATGGCACACGCGGCTATATTTCGGGGACGCCAACCTGGGGCGTATTGATCGCAGTGTCGGACGCAGACGGCCCGTTTTTGGGTGTGATTGATCAACCCTACATCGGAGAACGATTTTATGGCGGGCCAGGGCGATCTGAGATGATCGGCCCCTTGGGCGCGCGTGCGCTGGGCGTGCGGGGGACGACGGATCTCGCCGATGCCACATTGTTCAGCACGTTCCCCGAAGTTGGCACAAAAGCAGAAGCCACCGCCTTTGCGCGCGTGGCCAGTGAAGTACGTCTGACGCGCTATGGCTGTGATTGTTATGCCTATGCATTGCTTGCGGCGGGCCAGATCGATCTGGTGATCGAGGCCGGGCTTCAGTCGTATGATGTCCAGGCACCGATCGCTGTGATCAAGGCGGCTGGCGGGATTGTCACGGATTGGGCTGGCGGGCCGGTTCATGCCGGGGGGCGCGTGGTTGCTGCGGCGACACCTGAATTGCACCGGGCGGCTTTGGCTCTCGTTGCGGGCTGAGGGGATAGACGGGCGCCTCTGCGTTTGGTAAATGTGAGGTAGGGACGAGTCCTTGACGCTCTCTTCTGTCGTTCCCGCTGACCTGCCTGGTCCGAAGAGAGCGACAGGACCGGGAGCGAAAACATGACCCAAGTTTTATTGCGAAATGCCGATGTGGTTGTCACCATGGCGGGGCACGATCTGTCGAATTGCGACGTGCTTTTTGAAGCAGGCGTGATCCGCGCGGTGGGGAAAGGCCTTGTGGCGGCGGGTGCGCATGTGGTCGAGGCGCGCGGATGTGTTGTGACGCCGGGCCTTGTGAACACGCATCACCATTTGTTCCAAACGCTGACCAAGGCTGTTCCGGGCGGTCAGGATGCTTTGTTGTTCGGTTGGTTGCAGACGCTTTATCCAATCTGGTCGCGGTTTGGGCCGGACGAAATGCGCGTTTCGACGATGCTTGGGTTGTCAGAGTTGGCTTTGTCAGGCTGCACGACGAGTTCGGATCACTTGTATCTGTTTCCAAATGGCGCGCGACTGGATGACACGATCTGGGCGGCGGGTGAAGTTGGGGTGCGCTTTCATCCCACCCGCGGTTCGATGTCCATCGGCGAAAGCGCCGGGGGATTGCCACCAGATAGTCTGGTCGAAAAGGAGGCTGCAATTCTGGAAGACTGCATCCGGGTGATCGATGCGTTTCACGATCCCGCTCCGGGGGCGATGGTGCGGGTCGGTGTCGCGCCGTGTTCGCCGTTTTCCGTGTCGCGTGAGTTGATGCGGGACGCGGCGGTTTTGGCGCGTGACAAAGGTGTGCGGTTGCACACGCATCTTGCGGAAAATGACGAAGATATCGCCTATTCGCTTGAGATGTTCGGCTGCCGTCCGGGGCAATATGCAGAGGATTTGGGTTGGACGGGTTCGGATGTCTGGCATGCCCATTGCGTGAAGTTAGATGCGCAAGAGATTGATCTATTTTCCAAAAGCCTGACTGGTGTCGCGCATTGCCCCTGCTCGAATTGCCGCCTTGGGTCGGGGATTGCTCCGGTCAGAGCGATGCGCGATGCGGGTGTTCGCGTGGGGCTGGGCGTTGACGGATCGGCGTCGAACGATATGGCAAACCTGATGCTTGAGGCGCGTCAGGCGATGCTGATGCAGCGGGTTGCAGGTGGCGCAGATAAAATGTCAGCGCGCGAGGCATTGGAGATCGCGACGATCGGCGGCGCATCTGTTCTGGGGCGCGACGATATTGGTCAGATTGCACCGGGAAAGCGCGCGGATATCGCGATTTGGGATGTGTCGGCAATCGAAAGCGCGGGCAGTTGGGATGTGGCGGCGATGGTTTTGGCGGGACCATCAAAGGTGCGCGATCTGTTCGTCGAAGGGCGGCGGGTGGTTGAGGCGGGCCGAATGGTGACAATTGATCTAGATGCTGCCGCGCGTGAGGGACGGAATTTGGTTGCGGGCCTGATGGCCTAGTGAGGTGCAAAGGCGGCGAGGGCGACAACAATCATCATTGATGCGGCCATGCCGATGTTTATGGCGCGTTGCGTGCGTGCGGGGAGTTCGAGACGCCGCAAGAAGATGCCTACCCACAACCACAGAAAGTGAATAGCGATCCAGATAATGTTTAGGATCAATAGCTTAATGGCGATTTCTAAAGCGGGGGAATTCGGCAAAAAGGCAAAGGCCGAAAAGAACGCGGTATTGACGGCATAGGCCTTTGGATTAACCGCCTGCAAAAGAATACCGCCTTTGACGCCGGGAGGATTTGCACGCTCGATAAAGGCAAGTTTTGAGCCGGAAAACGCGATGCGGAATGCGAGGTAGGCGAGATAGCTGACGGAGACGATGTAAAACAGCGTCCGTACACGCGGGTCCGCGAGCATCACGGCGGCAAGCCCGGTGATCACGCCCAAGGTCACAAGGTTGGTCCCGATAAAAAGGCCAAGCAGGTAGCGGCTGCCGTGTCGGAACCCAAACGCCGCGCCGACCCCGGCAAGCGACAAAACACCCGGGCCGGGAGTAATGATCAGAAAAAAAACGGCGAGGGCAAACGTAAGCATTCCTGCACAATGAGTGTTGCGCGCGGTATTGCAAGATGCGCCGGGCCGCGGGCGGGGTTCTTTCAGGTATTTTCGAAAGGGTGAACAGACAGGCCTGTCGCGCTTTTCCGGTAAGGTCGCGTTAACTTTGACTGAGTATCAATATTTCGCGGTACAGGCTGAGGAGCCGATGGCCGTAAAGGGTGAAGCCTCGCGCTTTGGCTGATCGGCCAAAGCCGGGGTGGATCGCCTGTCATTCACCCATTCTTAAATACCTCCGCCGGAGGCAAGAATCATCCAGCGATAGATCGCCCGCAGATCCGGACGTCGCGGATTGCACGATCATCCCCCATCATAATTGTTGGAAAGACGGCTTCCCAGATCGTTTTTGCGCGCTGTGCGCGTTGTGCGATCGCTGGGGTCGAGGCGAGATCGAGAACGACGAGATCTGCTTCAAAGCCGGGCGCAAGGGTGCCAATTTTGTCTTGGAGGCGCAGGGCTTTGGCTGACCCTGCTGTGGCGAGCCACATCAGTTCTGCCGGATGCAGGGCCCGGCCCCGAAGTTGCGCGACCTCGTATGCCGCCGCCATTGTGCGCAGCATCGAGAACGAGGAACCGCCGCCGGTGTCGGTTGCCAGCCCGATGGTATGGCCGTCGCGCATGAGGCCATCCATGTCGAACAAGCCAGAGCCGATGAAAGTGTTAGAGGTCGGGCAGTGGATCAGGCTCGCGTCGGTTTCCTTTAGGCGGGCGCGTTCGCGGTCGGTGAGGTGGATGGCATGGCCGAAAAGCGCGCCGGGGCCGATAAGGCCAGCCGTTTCGTAGGTGTCGAGGTAGTCGCGTGCCTCGGGGAAGAGGTCGTGGACCCAGGCAATTTCTTCGGATTGCTCGGACAGGTGGGTCTGCATCGGGCAATCGGGGTGTTCTGCCCAGAGGCTTCCGAGGGCGGTAAGTTGCTCGCGGGTTGACGTTGGGGAAAAGCGCGGAGTGATGGCGTAAATCAGGCGGTCTTGTCCGTGCCATTTCATCAGCAGGCGTTTGCTGTCGTCATAGGCGGATTGGGCCGTATCGGTCAGGCCATCGGGCGCGTTTCGGTCCATGCAGGTCTTGCCCGCAATGGCGCGCAGTCCGCGCGATTGCGCCTCGGCAAAGTAGGCGTCCACGCTTTCGGGGTGGATCGTGCAAAAGCTGGTAGTAGTCGTGGTGCCGTTGGAGAGGGTGAGGTCGAAGTAGGTCTTGGCGATCTCGGCGGCATAGGCGGGATCTTCAAACCGCATTTCCTCGGGGAAAGTGTATCCGTTCAACCAGTCGATCAATCGCTTGCCCCAGCTTGCGATCATCGCAGTTTGCGGGAAATGGGCGTGGGCGTCGACAAAACCGGGCAGGATCAACGCGTCGCCGTAGTCCGTTACGGTGGCTTCGGGGTGCGCGCGGCGCAGGTCATCGGCCGTGCCGGTAGCGGTGATTAACCCGGCTTCGATGAGAACGCCGCCACGGGCATTATGTTGCGCGACACCGATACCATCTTGAAACGGATCTCCGTCAAAGGCGAGTGTTTGCCCGATAATCAAAGTTTCTTTTGTCATCACGGCCTCTAGGTTTGGCGGAACATGTGAAATAGGGTCGTCTCGGATTTCTAGCTCACAGCACGCATGAATTCACCCTATAGACTGCGCGAAGGTGTTTCAAAAATGACCGATCAGACAGACACAATGGACCGGCCGGAAGATGACACCGAGGACGACTATGCATTGCGTAATCGTGTCGTTGCCTCTGCGATCCAGGCGGCCGAAGACGGCGACCGCGCGCGATTGGTTCAGGTGTTTGAACCGTTGCACCCTGCCGATATTGCCGACCTTCTTGAGCAAGTAAATGCCGAGGATCGCACGCAAATCCTTCGACTTGCCGGCGACTATATCGACGGCGAAATCCTTTCTGAGATCGACGAAGACATCCGCGATTCCGTCGTCGAAACCTTGTCGCCAGCGGTACTGGCCGAGGCGGTTCGCGAACTGGAATCGGACGACGTCGTCGATATTCTTGAAGACCTTGATCAGCTTCAGCAAGAGGCCGTTCTTGACGCTTTGGATGTGGTTGACCGGATCGCGGTTGAGCAGGCCCTGGCCTATCCGGAGTTTTCTGCCGGACGTCTGATGCAGCGCGAGGTGGTGATTTCACCAGAACATTGGTCGGTTGGGGATGCGATCGATCACATGCGGGCGCATACGGACCTGCCGGAGCAGTTTTATCATATTGTGCTGGTCGACCCGCGTCATCGTCCAACGGCCTATGTGACACTTGGACGTTTGATGTCTTCGCGCCGTGAAGTGGCGCTTAAGGACATCACCGAGGAAAGTTTTCGCACGTTTGACGTCACCGAGGATGAGGGGGATGTCGCTTATGCAATCAACCAGTATCACCTGATCACGGCACCTGTTGTGGATGAGGACGGGCGATTGGTGGGCGTGATTTTGATTGATGACGCAATGGCTGTGCTGGACGAAGAACACGAAGAAGACGTGCTGCGTTTGGGTGGGGTCGGCGATGAGAGCCTGTCGAATTCGACCTTTGAGATCGTCAAGCGCCGTTTCCCCTGGCTTGGGATCAACCTTGCAACGGCGATTTTGGCGTCGATTGTGATTTCGATATTCGAGGATGTCTTGCAGGCGGTGGTCGCATTGGCGGTGCTGATGCCGATTGTAGCGTCAATGGGCGGCAATGCCGGCACCCAGTCGATGACCGTGGCGGTGCGGGCCTTGGCGACGCGTGACCTGACGGGGTCAAACGCGTTGCGCGTTGTGCGGCGTGAGGCGGCGGCGGGTTTTTTGAACGGTGTGATTTTTGCGGTGGTGATGGGGATCGTTGGGGTGATCTGGTTTGGGTCTCCGGCCATCGGGTTTGTGATCGCGGTTGCGATGGTGGTGAATTTGCTGGTCGCGGGATTGTCGGGCGTCTTGGTGCCATTGGCTCTGGACAAATTCGGGGTTGATCCGGCTTTGGCGGCGGGAACATTTGTGACAACGGTGACGGATGTTGTTGGTTTCTTTGCCTTTCTTGGCCTGGCGTCAGTGGTGTTGTTATGAGCGACAAGGCAGCATTGCGAAAGCTGGCCGCTGCGCGACGCAAGGCGGTGCATGGTGTAATTGATGCAACGCCAGCGCTGGAGAGTTTGCGCAAGGTCCTGACTGAGACCGAGGGGCGGGTGTCGTTTTACTGGCCGATCCGGTCTGAAATTGATCCCCGCCCATTGTTGCATGAGATGTGCCGGGATCGCGCGGTTTGTTTGCCTGTTACAACCGGATATGCGCCCTTGGTGTTTCGACCCTGGACGCCGGGGGCTGCGATGATTGCGGATAGTTTTGGTGTCGAAATTCCTACGGATGAAACCGAGGTTGAACCGCGGGTGTTGGTTGTGCCGCTCCTGGCGTTTGATGAGCGCGGCCATCGGCTTGGGTATGGAGCGGGGCATTATGACCGGACGCTCGCCAAGTTGCGCGCCAAAGGGCCTGCAACGGCCATTGGGTTTGCCTATGAAGCACAACTTGCCGACACCTTGCCCATTGAAGCGACTGATCAGCCTTTGGACGTTATTGTGACCGAAGCTCGGATCAGGCGGTTCGCGGGGGCCTGAATGACTTTGCTTGCTTTGTTTTCGGGCCAGAGGTAGGGCGACGTTATGCGTATTCTTTATCTTGGTGATGTCGTTGGACGCTCTGGCCGCACGGCGATCGGAGAGCGGCTCAAAGCCCTGCGGGAGCGGCTTCGGGCTGATTTTGTCGTGGTTAATGGCGAGAACGCCACGTCGGGGGCCGGGCTATCGCCGGACCACGCGAAAGTCCTGTTGGCCAGTGGCGCCGATGTGCTGACGCTTGGGGATCATGCCTTTGATCAAAAGGACATGCTGAGCCATATCGAACGTGAGCCTCGCATTATCCGGCCTGTGAATTTCGCCAAACAGGCGCCCGGTGTCGGTGCGCGTGTATTTGCTGCTCCGGGGGGGCGCAAAGTTCTGGTGGCGCAGGTTCTGGGGCAAGTTTTCATGAAACGCGCCTTTGATGACCCGTTTTCGGCAATTGATAGCGTTTTGCGAGCGCATCCCTTGGGGGGGATGGTGCAAGCGAGCCTCGTTGATATGCATTGCGAAGCGACCAGCGAAAAGATGGCGATGGGACACTTTTGCGACGGGCGCGCGAGTATCGTTGTGGGGTCGCATACCCATGTGCCGACAGCTGATGCCATGGTTTTGCCGGGTGGTACGGCTTTTCAATCGGATGCGGGCATGTGTGGGGATTACAATTCGGTCATCGGCATGGATAAGGCCGAGCCGATGCGCCGCTTTGTGACGGGTATGGGCAAGGGGCGGTTTGAGCCTGCGAACGGCGAGGCGACTTTATCAGGCTTGTTCGTGGTAACGGATGACCGCACGGGCAAGGCGAATTCTGTTCAGATGATCCGCGACGGGGGCCGCTTGCAGGCCTCGGGACCGGAGTGAAAGACCACCTCTTTCTAATTTTCTGTCTGGCCGTGATGGGGGCCGGATGGGGCGCGACGCAGCCTTTGGCCAAGATCGCGGTCAGTGAAGGCTATCGCCACATCGGGTTGGTGTTCTGGCAACTGGCGATCGGCGCACTCGTGATGGGTGTGATCCAGACAGTGCGCGGGCGACCTTTGACACTCACTCGTCCAGCGCTGCAGGTTTATGTGGTGATCGCGATGATCGGGACGATCCTTCCAAACTCGGCGTCTTACGAGTCGGCGCGCCATCTGCCTGCCGGTGTGGTGTCTATCCTGTTGTCGCTGGTTCCGTTGTTCGCCTTTCCGTTTGCAATCGTGATGGGAAATGAGCGTTTTCAATGGGTTCGTTTTGGCGGCTTGGCTTTGGGGTTGCTTGGAGTGTTGTTGATAGTGGCCCCCGAGGCGTCTTTGCCCGAGCGCGCGATGATCGTTTTCATTCCATTGGCGTTGAT
>JARFRG010000064.1 GCA_029287375.1 Boseongicola sp.
GCTTGGATTCGGAACGATTACGAAAAAGGTCTTTGGGACCGCAAACGACCGACAGGTCAAAGCAACCCGGTCAACGATTGATCGGATCAACGCGCTCGAGCCTGAATTTCAGGCGCTGGATGACGCGGGTCTGATCGCGAAAACCGAAGAGTTCCGCAAACGCGTAGCCGAGGGCGAAGATCTCGACTCCCTGCTGCCGGAAGCTTTTGCAAACTGCCGCGAAGCTGCGCGACGCGCTTTGGGTCTTCGGGCGTTTGATGTGCAACTGATTGGCGGCATGTTGATGCACAAAGGCAATATCGCCGAGATGAAAACTGGCGAGGGCAAGACCCTTGTGGCGACCTTCCCTGCTTATCTGAACGCGCTGGACGGCGGTGCGGTCCATATTGTGACGGTTAACGACTATCTCGTGCGCCGCGACGCCGGCTGGATGGGCAAAGTATTCGCAGCGCTTGGGATGACGACCGGCGCGGTCTATCCACAGCAACCCGAAGACGAAAAGAAAGAGGCCTATAAGGCCGACATCACCTATGCGACCAACAACGAGCTTGGATTTGACTATCTGCGCGACAATATGAAGGCCAATCTGATCGACATGGCGCAGCGCGGACATTCATTTGCAATCGTTGACGAAGTCGATTCGATCCTTATCGACGAAGCCCGCACGCCGTTGATCATTTCGGGTCCGGCGCAGGATCGCTCGGAATTGTATGTCACAATCGACAAGCTGATCCCGGAATTGACCGACGAGCATTTCACGCTTGATGAAAAGACCCGCAACGTGACCTACACGGACGAGGGCAACGAGTTTCTCGAACAGCGCCTGCACGAAACCGGCCTGCTGCCAGAGGAACAATCCCTTTACGACCCGGAATCGACGACAATCGTCCATCACGTCAATCAGGGCCTGCGCGCGCATAAACTGTTTTCCAAAGACAAAGACTACATCGTGCGTGATGACGCCATCATGCTGATCGATGAATTCACGGGTCGGATGATGTCGGGCCGCCGTCTTGGAGACGGTCTCCATCAGGCCATCGAAGCCAAAGAAGGGGTCGCAATTCAGCCCGAAAACGTGACCCTCGCCAGTGTCACGTTTCAAAACTATTTCCGCCTTTACAACAAACTGGCCGGAATGACCGGAACGGCCTCGACCGAAGCTGACGAGTTTGCCGAGATTTATGGTCTTGGTGTCGTCGAAATTCCGACGAACCAGCCGGTCGCCCGCGTGGACGAAGACGATCAGATTTATCGCACCGCGCAAGAAAAATTCGACGGCATCGTCCAGGAAATCAAGAAGGCCCATGCGACCGGGCAACCGGTTCTCGTTGGTACAACGTCGATCGAGCGGTCAGAGTTTCTGTCGCAGCTTCTGGAGAAAGAGGGCATCCCTCACAACGTCCTGAACGCGCGTCAGCACGAACAAGAAGCCCAGATCGTTGCGGACGCAGGCAAGCCGGATGCCGTGACAATCGCGACCAATATGGCGGGACGTGGCACCGACATTCAGCTTGGTGGCAACGTCGAAATGCGGGTGCTTCAGGCATTGGCCGAGGATCCCGAGGCAGACCCAGAGACTTTGCGCAGCCGCATCGAAGCCGAAGTCGCAGACGCCAAAAAGAAGGTCATCGAGGCTGGCGGTCTCTATGTTCTGGCGACAGAGCGTCACGAAAGCCGGCGCATCGACAACCAGTTGCGCGGACGCTCCGGTCGTCAGGGCGATCCGGGTCGGTCGTCTTTCTTCCTAAGCCTCGAAGACGACCTGATGCGGATTTTCGGCTCGGAACGTCTTGATAAAGTGCTGTCCACGCTGGGCATGTCCGACGGCGAAGCGATCAAGCACCCATGGGTGAACAAATCGCTCGAACGGGCGCAGGCCAAGGTCGAAGGTCGCAACTTTGACATCCGCAAGCAGCTCCTAAAGTTCGACGATGTTATGAACGACCAGCGCAAAGTGATCTTTGGTCAGCGCCGCGAAATCATGGAGGCCGACGAGCTGGAAGACATCGTGCAAGACATGCGCGAGCAGGTCATCGACGACATGGTTGACGACTATATTCCAGCGAAATCCTATGCGGATCAATGGGATACAGAAGGTCTCCAGGCGGCGATTGAGGAAAAGCTTGGCATCACAGCCCCGGTTGTCGAATGGGGCAACGAGGAAGGCGTCGACGACGAGCAAATTCGCGAGCGTCTTTATGAGGCGGCAAATGCCTTTATGGCGGCAAAGACTGCGCAGTTTGGTGCCGAGAATATGCGGTCCATTGAAAAGCAATTGTTGTTGCAGACGATGGACGCAAAGTGGCGCGAGCATCTTTTGACGCTGGAGCATTTGCGGTCCGTCGTGGGCTTTCGGTCATACGCGCAGCGCGATCCGTTGAATGAATACAAGACCGAAGGCTTCCAGCTTTTCGAGAGCCTTCTTGATAGTTTGCGCGGCGAAGTGACAGAGAAGCTTGCGCAGATCCGCCCGATGTCCGAAGAAGAACAGCAGGCGATGATGCAGCAGATGCTGGCGCAGCAGCAAGCGGCGGCGGGCGCAGCAGCGCCTGCAACTGAAAGCAGCGGGCCTCCTGCGCCGACACAGGATGCCATCGACGCTGGCTTTGTCGCGGATGATCCGACGACCTGGGGCAACCCTGGGCGCAACGATGTCTGCCCATGTGGTTCAGGCCGCAAGTTCAAGCATTGCCACGGCGCGCTTTAGAGAGCTGTGGCGTAATCGGCTCAAACTGTTGGTAAATTTTGCGCCGCGCATCGAAAGTTGCGCGGTGTTACACCTTTCGGGTTAGTGTCTCGCTATAGATGTCCGGCATAAGATCGGTTCGGCGTAGGATATTGCGCTGGCTATGGAGGCAGGTTTGAGCGAACGCGACCCCGCAGTACGACGGCGCATTATCATGGTCGTCTCGGTGATGCTTTTGGCATTTTCCGCCGGACATATCATGCAGAACGTGTTGGCACGCGATACCGATCTGGCGGTGCGCGGTCTTGTGCCGGACGCCGGACCTCTTGTTCGGGACAGCGCGCGACCGCAAAGCCTGCCGGTGCCGCCCGCCGCAACACTCACACCCTTTGTGCCGCCCAATCCGCCGCAGAGTGACCGCATCACCGATGATCCGCCTCTGCCAGAGGTGCCTCAAGAAGATGCGTCAGCTTCGCCAATGGGGGCGCCGTGCCGCACTTCAGTTGACGCCGTGGCCGGGGATGCCGGGATCATCTGGCTGGAGATTTCTGCACCTTGCCTGTCGGGGCAAGTGGTTTCCGTGGCGCAGCCCGGCCTCAAAATCGATTGGCGACTGGACGGTAGAGGGCGACTATCTGCGGATCTTCCTGCGTTGTCTCAAAACGTGAACGTCACGGTGGCCTTCGCCGATGGGACAAACATTGATACTGCGTTGTTCCTTCCGGGCGTCATCGGCATGTACCGCGCGGCGTTGGTATGGGATGGCCCGCAAATCCTTGGATTGAACGCTTTGGAATATGATGCATCTTACGGGGACTCGGGCCATATCCACGCAGGCGCTCCGGGTCATGCGACGTCCGATGGAACGGCTGGGTTTCTGCTGCGGCTTGGCGATGGTTCTGGTTCCATGGCCGAGGTTTATACCCTCCCAAGACGGGACGGGACACAAAATGGAAACGTGCGTCTAAGCGTAGAATCTGAAGTTACATCAATGACTTGCGGGAGACTTGCTAACGCAAGAGCGGTACAAATTGATGCCGTCGGCGGGATCATGCAGCGCGAATTGACGCTGACGATGCCAAGCTGCGATGACCTTGGTGATTTCGTGTCGGTGACCACACTATTTCGGGAAATTCGTCTGGCTGCCCGTTAGAGATAACCAGCACTTTTGAATGAAAATTCGGCAGATTTTCCGATCACGAGATGATCGTGCAAGGTCAGGCCCAATGCCTCGGCCGCTGTGTTGATTTGGATAGTCATGTTGAGGTCTGATTGCGACGGTGTCGGGTCGCCCGACGGGTGATTGTGGACAAGGATCAAGGCCGATGCGTTCAGTTCCAGCGCACGTTTGACCACCTCGCGCGGGTAAACCGGCACATGATCCACGGTGCCGCGCGCCTGCTCCTCGTCGGCGATCAGGACGTTCTTGCGATCGAGGAATAGGACGCGGAATTGTTCCGTTTCCAGATGCGCCATGGCGGTGCGACAATAGTCGAGGAGTGCATCCCACGAGGATAAGACCGGGGATTGCAGAATACGGGATTTCGCCATGCGATGGGCTGCCGCCTCGATCAGTTTCAGATCAGACGCGACGGCAGCGCCGACGCCGCGCACACTTGTGAGCCGGGTGATCGGGGCAGACAGCACGCGATTAAAGTCACCGAATGTTTCCAGCAAACGGGTGGCGACGGGTTTGACATCGCACCGC